>JAHWKQ010000036.1 GCA_019347785.1 Actinomycetota bacterium | reverse complement strand
CCATGGGCGAGCCGCCGCGGGCCCCCCGTGGCCCCCCGGGGGGGGTGCGCCCCCGGTGAACCCCCGCTCTTGGGGGCCATGGGGCGCTGGCCCCTTGGCCCCCCGCCCTGGGGGCGCTGCGCCCCCCTGCACCCCCGCTCTAGCTCGCCTTCGCGATGGGCGGGAGCAGCGCCTGCGGGATGGCGAACGCGTCGACCAGCGCGCGGGCGTGGTCGCTGAGCTCGGAGCACAGATCATTGACGACGCCGTGGAGTGACTTGGAGGTGCTGCCGGACAGCTCGCCGTGCTCCAGGAACCAGGCACGGTCGGCCTCCAGCTGCGACAGCGCGTACAGGTCGACCAGCCGGCGGAGGACCGGACCGGCGTCTGGATCCTCGCAGCGCTCCTCGGCGCGGCACAGCGACTCGAAGATGATGGACTCGACGTGGGCGCGGGCGGCGGCCAGGACGTGGTCCTGGCAGTGGTTGAAGACGTCGAAGGGGTCCGCCCCCTCGGCGCCCATCCCCGCCTTGAGCCGCTGAGCGAGGCTCGACAGGACGTGGTCGGCGCGGCGGGCGAACACCGCACGCTGCCAGCCGCGGTCGAGGACGTCGGCGTCGGGGTCGACGGTCGGCAGAACGTCTCGGATCACCTGCAGCAGCGGGCGCGTGCGTGCCTGCTCGATGATCGTCGCCAGGACGTTGTCCGCCACGAACGCGATCGTGCCGGGCACGTCGAGCGCCTCGAACTCCTCGGCGTAGCCCGTCAGTAGGCTCTTGCCGACCAGCTGCAGCAGGACGGTGTTGTCGCCCTCGAAGGTGGTGAACACGTCGACGTCGGCGTGCATGCCGACCAGCCGGTTGACGGCCATGTAGCCGATGCCGCCGCAGGCCTCACGGCACGTTTGGATCGTGTCCAGGGCGTGCCACGTCCCCAGGGCCTTCACCCCGGCCGCCCACGTCTCGACCTCGCGGCGGCCCGCGGCGTCGTCGGGCCCGGTGAGCACCTCGTGGAGGCGCTCGACCAGCTCCTGCTGGCAGAACGCGAACGCGTAGGTGCGAGCGAGCCGGGGCAACAGCCGGCGCTGGTGGGCGAGGTAGTCGAGCAGCTGGATCTCCTGCCCGCTGTCGGGGTCCTTGAACTGCCGGCGCCGCTCGCCGTAGCGCACCGCGATCGTGAGGGCCAGCTTCGCGGCGCTGACCGCTGCGCCGGCGATGCTGGTGCGGCCCTTGACCAGCGCGCCGAGCATGATGAAGAAGCGCTTGGAGTCCTGCTCGATGGGACTGGCGTAGCTGCCGTCCCGCTCGAGGCCGCCGAAGCGGTCGAGCAGCGCGTCGCGGGGGACCCGGACGCCGTCGAACCGCAACCAGCCGTTGTCGACGCCGTGCAGCCCGCCCTTGTGGCCGTTGTCACCAGCGCTGACGCCGGGCAGCAGCGAGCCGTCCTCGTCGCGCAACCCGACCATGACGGCGTGGACGCCGTGGCGCTCGCCGAGGCTCTCCAGCTGGGCGAACACCACCGCCACGCGCGCGTCGCGGGCGGCCCCGCCGATGTAGTCCTTGCGGGCGGCCTCGTCAGGGGTATCGATGACCAACTCGTCGGTGTCGGGGTCGAACGTCGCGGTCGTGCGCAGCGACTGGACGTCCGAGCCGTGGCCCTTCTCGGTCATCGCGAAGCAGCCGGGCAGCTCGTAGTCGATCGCCCGCCGCAGGTAGCGCTCGTGGTGCCGCTCGGTCCCGAGCTGCTGGATCGCGCCGGCGAACAGGCCCCACTGCACCCCGGCCTTGACCAGCAGCGACAGGTCGGCGAACCCCAGCGTCTCGAACGCGGTGACCGAGCCGCCGTGGTCGTCGCCCCTGCCGCCGTAGGCCTCGTCGAACCCGCGGGCTGGATAGGCTGAGTCGGCCAGCCGCTGCATCTGCCGCGCGACGTGGTCGCGGTGCTGCCCGATGGGCAGCCCGATCGGGGGCAGCGCCTCGGGAGTGTCGAGGCGGGCGCGGGTCTCGGCGCGCACGTCGGCCCAGCGCCCGTCCAGCAGCTCGCGCAGGGCCGCGCTGACGCGGTCGGTGTCGGCCTTGGGGGCTGGGCCGGTGGTGGCCGTCATCGGCCCCCTCGTTCCCCTTCGGCCAGCAGGCCACGCAGGTGCTCGGGGCCGCTGGATGACCGGACCGCGAGCCGCCAGCCGTCGCCCGCGCGCTCGGTCACCAGCTCGACCGTGGCGGGCAGCAGCAGTGGCTTGGCGAACTCCACGTCGTAGCGCCACGCCTGCGGCAGGCGGCCGTCGAGGGTGGCCAGGGCGCGGGCGGCGGTCCACATGCCGTGGGCGATCGCGCGGCGGAAGCCGAAGAGCCGCGCCGCCAGGGGGTGCAGGTGGATCGGGTTGACGTCCCCCGACACGCGGGCGTAGCGGCGGCCGGTGTCGGCGGGCACCCTCCACTGCGCGGTGGCGGTCCGCCCCTCGGCCGGGCCGGGCACACCCTCCAACCGGGGCGCGTCGTCGTCGCCTTCCCCCCTGCCGCGCGCGAGGTAGGTGCTGCGCGATGTCCACGACGGTTCCAGCTGGTCGGCGGGGCGGACCTCGGCGGTGATGTCGAAGACCCGTCCGCGCCGGTGGGGCCGCAGGTCGGCGACGCCGACCTCCAGGTCCAGCGCCTCGCCGCTGCCGACGCGGCGGTGCACCGTCATGGTGTTGGCCACGTGCACCAGCCCGACCAGGGGGATCGGGAAGTCCGAGGCGGTCATGAGCTCCACGGACAGCGGGAAGCACCGCACGTGCAGGTAAGTGGCCGGCACGTCGTCGCTGACGCGGAACCCGCACACCCGCTGGTAGGCGGCGAGCCGGTCGCGGTCGAGACGCGCGCCGTCCTGCCGCACCGTACGGTCGGGCAGGTCCGCGCGATCGCCGCCGCCGCGTCCGAGCGGGCCGGGCAGCGCGTCGGCCACCGCGCTCAGCGCCGCTTTGGCGTACAGGCCCGGCAGCCCGGGCGTCTCGTCGAGGGTCGTCGTGGCCATCACGCGCCCAGCAAGCTCTGACCGCACACCCGGACGACGGCGCCGTTGACGCCGCCGCTGCCCGGTTCGGCGAGCCACGCCACGGTCTCGGCGACGTCGACGGGCTGACCGCCCTGGTTGAGGCTGTTGAGACGCCGGCCGAGCTCGCGGAGCGCGAACGGCATCGCGGCGGTCATGTCGGTCTCGATGAAGCCGGGAGCGACCGCGTTGGCGGTGGCTTCGCCACCCACTTGGCCGGCGAGCGCGTCCACCAAGCCGATCAACCCCGCCTTGGAGGCGGCGTAGTTGGTCTGGCCGCGGTTGCCGGCGATCCCCGACAGCGACGACACTGCGACGATCCGCCCGGTCGGCGACAACAGCTCGCGGTCCAGGAGCGCCTCGGTGAGCCGCAGCGGCGCGCTCAAGTTGACGGCCATGACCGTCTCCCACGCCGCGGCGTCCATGCCCGCGATGGTCTTGTCGCGGGTGCTGCCGGCGTTGTGGACGAGGACGTCGAGGCGGCCGTGCCGCTCGGCGATGCGGTCGGCCAGGCGGGTGGGGGCCGCGGCGTCGGTGATGTCGAGCTGCATCGCCGAGCCGCCGAGCCGGTTGGCGCTCTCGGTGAGCCGGTCGCCCTGCGCGGGTAGGTCGAGCAGCACGACGTGCGCACCATCGGCGGCCAGGGTGCGGGCGATCGCGGCGCCGATCCCCCGCGCCGCGCCGGTGACCAGCGCCACCCTGTCAGCCTGCGGGCGAGACCGGTCGGACGCGTCGGTCGCGGACCGCGTGATCGGGATCGTCTGAGCGTCGACGAAGGCTGACCGGCCCGACAGCAGGAACCGCAGGGTCGAGTCGAGGCCGCCCTCGGCGTCGCGGGCGACCTGGACGAGGTTGGCGGTCGCGCCGCCGCGCAGTTCCTTGGCCAGCGAGCGAACGAAGCCGGTCAGCGCGTGCTGGGCGGCGCGCTCGGCGGGCGAGGAGGCCTCGGCCGGCACGCCGCCGAACACCACCACCCTGCCGCTGGGCGCGAGCCGGCGGACAGGCTCGTGGAAGAAGGTGTGGAGGCTCAGGAGGTCGGCGGGCTCGGCGAGGCCGGTGGCGTCCAGCACGAGACAGGCGTTGTCGTCCTCGGCGGCCCCGGTGGCCTCGTCCCCGGGCCAGCGCAGCGGCAGGTGGAGGTCCCCGAGGACCCTGCGCAGGTGGGCGCCGAGGCGGCCCTTGCCGGCATCGCCGGCCAGGACGGGACCGGGCGGCGGGTCGTCGCCGCGGCGCAGCTGGGCGGGTCCGGGGAGGCCGAGCAGGCTCGTGGCCTGCCGGCCCAACGGGTGGGACGTGAGTTGCTGGTACCAGTCACCCATGTCAGCGCTCCAAGATCGCGACGAGCCCGTTGCCGCCGGCTGCGCAGATCGAGATCAGCGCGCGGCCGCTGCCCTTCTCGTGCAGCAGCTTGGCGGCGGTGGCCACGATGCGCGCGCCGGTCGCGGCGAAGGGGTGGCCGGTGGCCAGCGACGACCCCACGACGTTGAGGCGCGTGCGGTCGACCGTGCCGAGCGGCCCGTCCAGTCCGAGCCGTTCCTTGCAGTAGGCGGGGTCCTCCCACGCCTTCAGGGTCGCCAGCACCGTCGAGGCGAACGCCTCGTGGAACTCGTAGAAGTCGAAGTCCTCCAGCGACAGGTCGCGGCGCGCCAGCAGCCGCGGGACGGCGTAGACGGGCGCCATCAGCAGCCCCTCGTGGCCGTGGACGTAGTCGACCGCGGCGATCTCCGCATCGACGACGAACGCCAGCGGCGCCAGGCCGTGCGCGCGGCCCCACTCCTCGCTGCCCAGGAGGACGGTCGGGGCACCGTCGGTGAGCGGGGTGGAGTTGCCGGGCGTCATCGTCGCGCCCTCCCCCGTGCCGAAGGCGGGCTCGAGCTGTGAGAGCTTCTCCAGGGACGTGTCGGCCCGCAGGTTGTCGTCGCGCTGCAGTCCCAGGTAGGGGGTGAGGAGGTCGTCGAAGAAGCCACGGTCGTACGCGGCTGCGAGCTGCTGGTGTGAGGCCAGCGCGAGACGGTCCTGCTGGTCTCGGGAGATCTCCCACTCCCGTGTGGTGATGGCGGCGTGCTCACCCATCGACAGGCCCGTTCGCGGCTCTGCGTTCTTGGGGATCTCGGGGACCAGGTGGTGAGGGCGCAGGCGTGGCAGCAGCGCGGCCACCTCCAGCGGGCCGCCGGCGGCGTTGGCGTCCATGAGCAGGCGGCGCAGGTCGTCGTTGAGCGCGACCGGGGCGTCCGACACCGTGTCGACCCCAGCGGCGACGCCGCTGTCGAGCTGGCGCAGCGCGATCTTGTTGGCGATCGCCACGGTCGCCTCCAGGCCCGTCGCGCATGCCTGCTGCAGGTCGAAGGCGGGCGTATCAGCCGCGAGCTTGGAGCCCAGCACCACCTCGCGGGTCAGGTTGAAGTCGCGGGCGTGCTTGAGGACGGCGCCGCCGGCGACCTCACCGAGCCGCTCACCCTGCAGCCCGGTGCGGGCGACCAGCCCGTCGAGCGCCGCACCGAGCATGTCGGCGTTGGATGCCCGCCGGTAGGCGCCGTTGGCGCGGGCGAACGGGATCCGATTGGCCGCCAGAACGGCGGCCTTGCGTGGAGTGGATGCCATGCGCCCAGTCCTACCCCTCACCCGCTGACGGCCACCGCGACCGCGTGGATCGCGAGCCCGGCCATGCTGCCCACCACCGTCCCGTTGATGCGGATGAATTGCAGGTCGCGCCCCAGGAGCAGCTCCAGCCGCTCGGAGGTCTCGGCGCTGTCCCAACGCGCGATGGTGTTCGAGACGAGCCCGGCGATCTCGTCGCGCAGCTGCGCCACGCCGCTGCGCACCAGCTGCTGCAACACCGCCTCCAGGGCCGCTGCAGCCTGCGGGTCGTCGATCAGCCGCTGCCCGCCGGCTGTGACGGCGGTCGCCATCCACGCCCGCAGCGCGGAGGCATCGTCGGCGGCCTGGCGTCGCAGCGCCGCCTTCAGCTCGGCCCACACCCTGGTGGTCCAGGCCCCCAGCTGGGGGTGGGCCAACAGCTCGGCCTTGACCTCCTCTGCCCGGCCCGCCATCTCGGGGTCGGTCTCCAGCCGGGTGACGAACGCCTCGACCTCCGCGTGGATGCGCGCGCGCAGCTCACGGCCCTGCGGGCCTTCCACCTCGCGCAGCACCCGCGTGACCCCTTCGAAGATCCGGTTGAACAGCGCGTCGTCGATCACGTCGGGCAGCCACCACGGCGCGTCCTGGGTGAAGCGGTGGTGCAGCAGTGCCCGGTGGTCGTGCAGGAAGCGGTCGAGTGTGAGCAGCAACGAGTCGAGGAGCTCCTCGTGGCGGTCGTCGACCGTCAACAGCCTCAGGATCCGCGCGGCGATCGGAGCGGCGGGCACGGCGGCGATGCGGTCGCGCACCTCGGCGTCAATGAGGGCGCTGACGTGCTCGTCGCCGGTCGCCTCGGCCGCGGCGACCACGAGTCGGGCGCCGTGGTCGGCGATCCGCTCGGCGTGCTCGCGGCGTGCCAGCAGGGCGCCGATGCGGCGACCGGCCTGGGCTTCGGCCAGCCGCTGGCCGATCACGTCGGCGGACAGGAAGTTCTCCTGCACGAACGCGCCGAGGGTCTGGCCGAACTGCTCCTTGCGCGCCGCGACGATCGCGGTGTGGGGGATCGGGATTCCCAGCGGGTGGCGGAACAGTGCGGTGACGGCGAACCAGTCGGCCAGCCCGCCGACCATGCCGGCCTCGGCCGCCGCCACGGCGTAACCCACCCACGCCTGCTGTGGATCCGCCAACGTCACGAGCGCCACCCACAGCGCCGCCACAGCCGCGAGCACGCCAGTCGCGCGCCGCTGCATCACCACCAGGGCCGCACGGCGCTCCTGCTCCGACTGGCTGGCGCCGGCCGGTGCGCGTGGTCCGGTGCCCGCGAGGTCGCTGCTCATCTTGCCGGCGAGTATCGCGGGTGCGGCCGACGTTTCCCCACGCCAGGAGGCGGCGAGGATCTGGCACGCATGCCCCTACCCCAAGCGGTGATCCTCGACCTCGACGGAACCCTCGTCGACAGCGTCTACCTGCACGTCCAGGCCTGGGCAGCCGCGTTCCGCGAGGCCGGCAGGCCGCAGCCCGCGTGGCGGGTGCACAGCGCGATCGGGCTGCCGGGCGAGCGGCTGGTGCGCTGGCTACTGGCCGAGGTGCCGACCGGCGGCCTCATCGAGGAGCTCGTCGAATCCCACCGGCGGCGGTTCCTCGACGCAGCCGGCCAGTTGCAGCCCACCACCGGTGCCTCCGCGCTGTTGGAGGACCTGCGCGATCGGGGTGTGCCGTTCGTGGTGGCCACCTCGGCCAGCAAACCCGAGCGGGAGGCGCTGCTGGCGGTCCTGGGCGACCCGGAGGTGGCGGTGACCGGCGCCGGGGACGCCGGTGGCAAGCCCGACGCCGGGCCGGTTGCGGCCGCCGCCGCCGACCTGCCGTCGGACGCCTCGGTGCGGATGCTCGGGGACGCGACCTGGGACGGGCACGCCGCCGCAGCGGCGGGCGTCGAGTTCGTCGCCGTGCGCACCGGCGGCTTCTCCGACGCGGCGCTGCACGCGGCGGGGGCTCGGATGGTGTTCGATGCGCCCGCGGCCTACGTGGGCGTGCTGTGAGCCGCCGCTAGGGGTGCCCCGCGCCATGGCTCGACCGCGGATAGGGATCACGACGACCCCGACGTTGCACTTCTCCTCCAACCTCGGCATCGACCGGCCGGTCGACCTGCTCGACCGCGCCTACGTGGACGCGGTGACGCTCGCGGGAGGGCTGGCGCTGCTGCTGCCGACCGTCTCGCCCGACCTCGCTGCCGCGTTGGTCGCCACCCTCGACGGGCTCGTGCTCTCGGGCGGCGGTGACGTCGACCCCGCCTGCTACGGCGCCGAACGCCAACCCGAGACGGCCGGCGTGCGCGAGGACCGCGACGTGTTCGAGCTGGCGTGCGTGCGCGAGGCACGCGCCGTCGGGCTGCCGACCTTGTGCGTGTGTCGCGGTGCGCAGGTCCTCAACGTGTCGTGCGGCGGAACGTTGGTGCAGCACCTGACCGACCCGACGCACAAGGACGTCGTCTCCTGGCACGCGGGCAGTCACGCCGTGCGCGTGCAGGAGGGGACGAGACTCGCCCAGGTCCTCGGTGCGCGCGAGCTCGCCGTCAACAGCCTCCACCACCAGGCGGTGGAGCAGCTCGGGGACGGCCTGCGGGCCTCCGCCTTCGATCCGGCGGGTCTGGTGGAGGCGATCGAGCCAGTCGCCGACGAGCCGCTCATCGGCGTGCAGTGGCACCCCGAGATGATGGCCGACGACGGGGCCAGCGGCGCGCTGTTCAGCTGGCTCGTGGAGCTGGCCGGTGGCTGACCGCCCGGCCGGCTACGAGCGCTGCAACGTCTACACCACGATCATCGTCGACGAGGCGTTGAGGCGCGATATCGACGTGGAGATCCTCGCCCCGGCTGCGGGCGAGCTGCTCCTGCGGCGCGGCGACGTGGAGCGCGTCACGTTCGAGTCGCTGAGCGAGCTCACGCCCGCCAGCTCGTACCTGCGCTGTCAGGACAAGCGTGCCACCCGGCGGGTGCTGGCCGCCGCCGCGATCGACCAGCCCCACGGGCAGGTCGCGGGCGACGCCGCAGCCGACCGCGCCTTCCTGGAGCGGTGCCGGGAGCTGGTCGTCAAGCCTGTCGTCGGTGAGGGCGGCGCCGGCATCAGCGTCGGCGTGTCCACTTCCGAAGGGCTCGAGGCGGCCCTGCGGCGGGCGCGCGACGAACACCCGGAGGCGCTCCTCGAACGGCACCACCACGGCACCGACGTGCGGGTCGTGGTGATCGACGGGCAGGTCGTGGCGGCTGCGGAACGCCGGCCGCCGGAGGTCACCGGTGACGGCGCCTCGACGATCCGCCAGCTCCTCGAGGCCGTCAACGCGCAGCGAGCCGGCAGTGGGGGCAGGCGCTGGCCGGTGCCGACCGACGCGGAAACAAGCGTGACGCTGCACCGCCAGGGCCTGGAGCTGGACGACGTGGCAGAGCGCGGTCGCGTCGTGCCGCTGCGCGGCACCGCCAACCTCCACCAGGGCGGCGAGATCATCGACATCACCAGCGATCTCCACGACGCCCACGCGGACGTCGCCCGACGTGCCGCCGCCGCGCTGGCCCTGCCGGTGGCGGGGGTCGACCTGATCGTCGGGGCCCTCGACGCGCCGTCGCACGTCGTCATCGAGGTCAACGCCCAGCCCGGGCTCGCCAACCACGAGCCGCAGCCGACCGCCGCACGCTTCCTCGATCTCTTGTTCCCGCACGGTTGACGGGCCGCGCGAACGGGTAGTGGCTGGGGCCGATGACTCTCCTACGCCGTATCGCCCGCCTTGCCATGTCCGGGATCTTCTTCGTGGGAGGCGTCGACGCCATCCGCAACCCCGGTCCGAAGACCGACGTGGTGGAGGACGTGGCGACGCCGATCGCGCAACGCATCCCAGGCGTGCCCGAGGAGGACACGGAGAACCTGATCCGCCTCAATGGCGCCGTGCAGGTGCTGTGCGCGTGCGCGCTGGCCACGAACACGTTCGCACGGCCCGCCTCCGCGGTGCTGGCCGCCAGCCTGGTGCCGACCACCGCCGCAGGGCACCGCTTCTGGGAGGCCGAGGGGGCCGAGCGGCAGCAGCAGCTGCTGCATTTCCTGAAGAACATGGCGATGTGGGGCGGCCTGGTGATCGCCACCATGGACACCGAGGGACAGCCCGGCTACCGCTGGCGCGCCGAGCACGCGCTGGAGCACGCAGGTCTGGAAGTGGAGCACCGCAAGCGCGAGGCCGAGCTGGCCGCCAAGGCTGCGCAGGAGCGCGTGCGCGCCGAGAAGGAGACTGCGCTTGCCAAGGCCGAGGCGGCCCGGGCGCGGGCACGCGCCAAGACCACGGCCGCACAGGCCAAGGTCGGCGCCACGGCACGGCAGGCCCGTCGCGACGCCAGGCTCGCGGCCAAGGCGGTCGGTGGGCTTGGGAAGGTCGTCGGCGGGGCGGGCCGCGCAGTCGGCAGCACCGTCGGGTCGGCGGCGCGCAAGACGGCGTCGGTGGTCACCCCTGGGTGAGCCCCTTCGGCCCCTGCGCGAGCCCCGGCGGCAGAGCCGCGTCGCCCTGGGCGTCGGTGTAGGACCAGTCCCGCCGCTTGCGGGCGTAGTGCCGGTCGTAGACGACCTGGCCGTCGCCGAGCTCAACGATCTTCGGCGTGACGACCGCGACGTCGGGGTCGGCGGCGACGCCGACGTGGTCGGCGAAGGCGGTCCCGAACTCCTCGAGCATGCTGCCGATCGTGAGCTGGGCACCGACCGGCAGGTAGCAGCGGTTCGCGGCCGTGACGGTGTCGAGGCGGCTGCGGATCTCCTGCAGGTCCCCCTCGGTGCCCACTCCCTCGACCAGCCGGTGGAGGTGGTCGGCCATCGCGGCGGTGCCGAGCGCGCAGGCGTTGCACTGGCCGCACGACTCGATGGCGAGGAACTCCGCCAGCGTCGCCGTGACCTGCACGAGGTCGCGGTGCGGCCCGTACACCATGAACCCACCGGAGCCCAGCCCCGTGCCGGCCTCGGCGAAGGAGTCGAAGTCGAGCGGGAGGTCGAGCAGCTCGGGGGTGATGACCGCGTTCGACACGCCCGAGAAGATCGCCTGGATCTCGTCCGCACCGGCGAGGTCGCACACGAGCGTCCGCAGCGGCGTGCCCATCGGCAGCTCGAACATGCCGGGCGTGGTGCAGTCCCCGGTGACGGTGAAGACCATCGTGCCGGGGGCCTCGGCCGTGCCGACCGACCGCCACTGGAGCGCGCCGTCGCGCAGGATGTGCGTCACGTGCGCCAAGGTCTCGACGTTGTTGACCGCCGTGGGGTTGGGGTCGGTGACCGTGGCGTAGAGGCCCTGCATGTACGGCGGGAGGATCCGCGGAAGCGGCAGCTTGCCCTCGATCACCTCGAGCATCGCCTTCTCCTCGCCGAACAGGTACTCGTCGGGCCCGGGCACCAGGTGGACGCGGTCGGCGCCGGGCCAGCCGGCCGTGCGGGCACCCAGGAGCGCGTCGTCGAGCCGTTCGATGGGCTCGGTGAACGCGGCCTTGATCCCGATGTACGCCTCCTCGGCTTGGAGGGCATGGAGGGCGATGAGGATGCCCTCCACCAGTTGGTACGGGTTGGCGGTGATGAGCGCTCGGTCCTTGGCGGTGCCCGGCTCGCCTTCGGCCGCGTTGCAGACCAGCCAGGCGCGCGAGTCGGCCGCGGCCTGCCGCACCGACGCCCACTTCGTGCCGGTCGGGAAGCCTGCGCCGCCGCGGCCGCGCAGGCCGGCGTTGGCGACTTCGTCGACGACGTCTTCGGGCGCCAGCTCCAGGGCGGTCTCGAGCGCCTCGCCACCGTGGTCGCGGAGGTAGGAGTCGAAGCTCGCGACGGGCAGGTCTCCAAGCAACGCCATGTCCGTGGCGTGCCCGTTGTGCCGGCCGCCGAACCGCCCGGCCGCCGCGGATGAGCGGCAGCCAGCTCGCCCGCCTGGCCGAGCACCGCGGCATCGCGGCGACCTACCGCGACGCGGACGACCGCGTGCGCCGCCCTCCGGACCGGACGTTGCGGGCCCTGCTGACCGCCGTCGACGTGCCCTGCGCCGACGCCGACGAGATCGCGGCGTCGTTGCACGACGCCGAGCTGGAGCCGTGGCGCCGCGTGGTGCCGGCGACCGTGACGGTGCGGGCGGGGTCGTCGGTGTCGGTGGACGTCTACGTGGAGGCCGAGGGGGCTGAGGCCTCCGTCCGCCTCGGCAGCGGCAGCGCGCCGGTGCGGGAGCTGGTCGTGAGCCTCGGCGACGAGCTGCGCGTGGTCGACGGGCGGGAGCGGATGCGCGGGTCCGTGCTCCTGCCCGACGACCTGGAAGTCGGCATGCACTGGCTGGAGGTGGGCGGAGCTCGCGCGCACGTACTGGTCGCGCCGCAGCGCTGCCCGCTGCCGCAGCGACGCGGCTGGGGCTGGCAGGTCCAGCTGTACGCCATGCGCACCCTGCACTCGTGGGGCATTGGCGACTTCGCCGACCTGTCGGTGCTGGTGCGTGACGCCGGCCGGCGCGGCGCCGACTTCGTGCTGCTCAACCCGCTGCACGCCGCTCTGCCGGTCGTGCCGCAGGCCGACAGCCCCTACTCGCCCACCAGCCGCCGCGCCTGGAACCCGCTGTACCTGCGGCCCGAACGCTGCGACGGGTGGGGGAGCGCCCGCGGCGCCGGCCGTACGGTGCTGGAGGAGTGCCAGGCCGCCGGGCACGCACTCGACGCCACCCCGCAGCTGGACCGGGACGCGGTGTTCGCGGCCAAGGACCGGGCGCTGCGGGTCCTGTCGGCGGTGCCGCTGCCCGCCGACCGGCAGGACGCGTTCGAGGCGTTCGTGGCCGCCGGCGGTGAGGCGCTGGAGGACCTCGTCACCGCGCTGGCGTTGGCCAGCCGCCACGGCGGTGGCGTGTCGGCCTGGCCGCACGGGCTGCGCGAGCGGGAGCCCGCGGCCCTCGCCGCCGCGCGCGCCGAGCTCGCGGGTGAGCTCCACCACCAGCGCTGGCTGCAGTGGCAGTGCAGCGAACAGCTCGCAGCAGCCCAGGCGGACGCCGACGCGGCGGGCATGGGCGTCGGGCTGCTGACGGACCTGCCGGTGGGCGTGGACGGTGACGGCGCGGACGCGTGGGCGCAGCGGGATGTGCTCGCCCTCGACGTGCACGTCGGCGCGCCCCCCGACGCGTTCGCCCAGCACGGTCAGGACTGGGGGCTGCCGCCGCCGCGTCCCGACCGTCTGGCGGCCACGGGCTACGCGCCGCTGCGGGAGCTGGTGCGCGCCAACCTCCGTCACGCCGGGGGGTTGCGCATCGACCACGTCATGGGCCTGTTCCGGCTGTTCTGGATCCCCGCTGGCGCGCCGGCCAGCGAGGGCACCTACGTCCGCTATGACGCCGAGGCGATGCTGGGCGCGGTGGTGCTCGAGGCGCACCGGGCCGGCGCGATCGTGGTGGGTGAGGACCTCGGCACGGTCGAGGAGGGCGTGCGCGAGGCGCTGGCCGAACGGGGCATCCTCGGCTCCGCGGTGTTCT
>JAHWKQ010000215.1 GCA_019347785.1 Actinomycetota bacterium | reverse complement strand
CGCCCGACCGGTGATCGAGTCGCTGACGCTGCTGGCCGACGCCGGCGCCACCCTGGACGTCGTGGCGTCCGGCCCCGACGACCTGCGGCGCGTGGCGGACCTCGCCGGGCGGCTGCCGCAGCTGGGGGTGGTGGTCGACCATCTCGGCACGCCGCCGCTGCCCGAGGGCGGCTGGGAGCCGTGGGCGTCGCTGCTGCGGCGCGTCGCCGAGCACCCGCGCGCCTTCGCCAAGGTGTCCGCGGGTGTGGCGGTCGTCTCCCGCTGGCCGCGCTGGTCGGCCGACGAGCTGCGCCCCTACGTCGACCACGCGGTGGACTGCTTCGGGCCCGACCGGCTCATGTTCGCCAGCAACTGGCCGGTCGTGCTGCTGGCCGGGGACTACCAGCGCGTCTGGGCGGGCACGAACGCCATGCTGGCGGGCCTGTCGCCGCCCGAGCAGGCCGCGGTCCTGGGAGGCACGGCGGCCCGGGTGTACCGGCTGGGCACCCTAGGAAAGGCGGTCGCGTGACGGACGACGGCGCAGGGGCGGCGGGCTTCGAGGGCGGGGTCGGCTTCGTCGGCCTGGGCAACATCGGCCAGCCGATGGCGCTGGCGCTGGTCGAGGCCGGCTTCGACCTCACCGTGCTGGACGTCCGCGAGGAGGCCACCCGGCCCTGCGCACAGGCCGGGGCGCGGGTCGCGTGGTCGCCCCGAGAGCTGGCGGAGTCCTGCGAGGTGGTGGCGGTCGCCGTGGTCGACGACGCCCAGGCCGAGTCGGTGGTCGCCGGCGAGGACGGGCTGCTGGCGGCGACGCGTCCCGGCGGCCTGGTCGTGCTGCACAGCACCCTGCTGCCCGCGACCGTGTTGTCCCTGTCCCAGCGCGCGGCCGCCGCCGGCGTCGCCGTCGTCGACGCCCCCGTCAGCGGCGGCGACGCGGCGGCGCGCGAAGGCGCCCTGACGGTGATGGTCGGGGGCGACGAGGCCGACGTCGAGCGCTGCCGCCCGCTGTTCGACGTGATCGGCGGGCACACGCTGGTGATGGGCCCCGTGGGGGCGGGGGCGGCGACGAAGCTGGCCCAGCAGCTGATGATCTACTGCAACCAGCTGGCCGCTCTGGAGGCGATGCGGCTGGCCGGGGCCCACGACATCGACGAGGAGCAGCTCGCGCGACTCGCACGGCTGTCCACGGCGGACTCGTGGGTGATCCGCAACTGGGGATTCTTCGACCGTCTGATGCGCGAGCACCCGCAGGCCGGAAGCGACGAGCTGTACCGCTTCTTCAGCAAGGACCTGTTCGACGTCGTCGTCACCGCGCGCGAGGACGGCCTGTCGCTGCCGCTGGCCGGCCTCGCCTCACAGCTGGTCAGGCCGGCGTTCCAGGAGCGGGCGCGGTGGCTGGGCATCTGACGGCGGGCGAGTTCAGCCGTCGGTGTGGCCGGTGAGGCGGTCGTAGACGCGGAACAGCGCCTGGTTGCCGTTGGCGTCCTCGCCGTGGGCGCGGGCCTCCAGGTACAGGGCCATCGCCTGCGCGGCGCCCGGCAGCGGGACCCCCGCCTCGAAGGCGGCTTCCAGCGCCAGGCGCAGGTCCTTGAGCTGCAGCTGGATGGTGAAGCCGGCGGAGGCGTCACCGTCGATCATCTGCGGGGCGAGGTTGTCCAGCATCCACGAGCCGGCCGCCCCGCCCGACAGCGCCTCGCGCAGCAGGGTCAGGTCCGCACCGGCGGCCCGGCCCAGGGCGAACGCCTCGCAGACCGCCTGGATGTTCAGCGCGCAGACGACCTGGTTGCACAGCTTGAACACCTGGCCCATCCCGCAGCCGCCGACGTGGGTCACGGTGGCGCCCAGCACCCCCAGCACCGGCCGGACGCGGTCGAACGCCTCGGCCGGCCCGCCGACCATGATCGACAGGGCGCCCCGCAGCGCGCCGCGCCGGCCCCCGCTGACGGGCGCGTCGAGGTAGGCCACGCCGCGCTCGGACAGGGCCGCGGCGACCCGTCGGGTGACGCTGACCCCGATCGTGCTGAGGTCGACCACGACCGCTCCGGCGCGGGCCCCCTCGGACACGCCGTCCGGGCCCAGCACCGCCGACTCGACCTGCGGCGAGTCGGGCAGCGACACGAGCACCACGTCTCGGTCCTCGGCCGCCCGGGCACAGGAGCCCGCCGCGACCGCGCCGTCGGCCACGAGCTCTCGTACGGGCTCGTCGCGCACGTCGAAGGCGCGCACCGGGTAGCCGGCGCGGACCAGGTTGCGCGCCATGGGCAGGCCCATCACGCCCAGGCCGACGAACCCCACCGTGGCGGGCTGTGGCCGTCCCGTCGCCTCGCCCACGGCCCGGCGACCCGTCAGGGGCTGACCTGGCCCCCGTTGACCTCGAGGACCTGGCCGCTGACGTAGCTCGCGTACTCGTCGGAGGCGAGGAACAGCACCGGGCCGACCATCTCGTCGGGTCGCCCCAGCCGGCCCACGGGGATGCCGCCCACCATGCGCTCCAGCCGCTCGGGGTCGCTGTGGCGCTCGTGGAACGGGGTGTCGATCACACCGGGCGACAGGGCGTTGACGCGGATGCCGTCACCGGCCAACTCTCCGGCCAGTCCCCGGGTGAGCGTGGCCACCGCGGCCTTGGCCGCCGCGTACACGACCGAGCCGCCGCCCCCGCCGGTGCGGGCCGCGATGGACGAGACGTTGACGATGGCGCCGCGCCCCGCGTCGCGCATCCCGGGGATGGCGGCGCGGCACATGCGGAACACCGAGTCCACGTTCAAGGCGATGATGCCCCGGTAGACATCGTCGGACATGTCCGCCACCTCGCTGCGCTCCAGCAGGTCGCCGGCGTTGTTGACCAGCACGTCCACGCGGTCGACTCGCTCGACGACGGCCGACACGAGCGCGTCCGGCGCGGCCGCGTCGGTCAGGTCGGCCCGCACCGCGAAGCCGCGCCCGCCAGCCTCCTCGATGTCGGCCACCACCTTCTCTGCGGGGTCGCGGCTGGCGTTGTAGTGCACGGCCACCGTCGCCCCGGCCGACCCGAAGCCTCGGGCCAGCGCGGCGCCGATGCCGGTGCCGGCGCCCGTGACGAGCACCGTCTGGTCGTCGAAGCGGATCCCCACCGCCTGCCTCCTCGCCCTCGTCGTCCGCCGCCGAGCCTAGACACCCCGGAGTGTGTCGACTGACGCACGGTATCCGCCAGCCAGTCGACACACCCCGGGTTAGCCGATGCCGACCGGGCGCATGGCCGTGCCGGCCGTGTTGCCCTTGATCTGGGGCGCCCCCAGCACG
>JAHWKQ010000214.1 GCA_019347785.1 Actinomycetota bacterium | reverse complement strand
CTGGACACCATCCCCGGCACCGCCGCAGAGATCCTCGACGACGACGTCCGCTGGGTGCTGACCAAGGGCAAGCTGCCGGCCGCCGCCTGGGTCGACGTGGTCACGACGGCCCACCGCCTGGGGATCCGGTCCTCGTCGACCATGATGTACGGCCACGTCGACGAGCCCCGGCACTGGGCCGCGCACCTGCACCTGCTGCGCCGGCTGCAGACGGACAACCTCGACCGGGGGATCGCCGGCTTCACCGAGTTCGTGCCACTGCCGTTCGTGCACCAGCAGGCGCCGGTCTACCTGGCCGGCCTGGCCCGCCCGGGCCCCACCTACGGCGAGACCATGCGGGTGCACGCCGTCGCCCGGCTGGTGCTGCAGGGCGTCATCGACAACGTGCAGCTGTCGTGGGTCAAGCTGGGGCTGGAGGGCGCGACCGAGCTGCTGGGGGCCGGCTGCAACGACCTGGGCGGCACGCTGATGGAGGAGACCATCTCGCGGATGGCCGGCGCCGACCACGGCGTCCGCCAGGACCCCGAGACCCTGCGGGGCATCGCCCTGGCCGCCGGCCGGGCGCCCGCCGAGCGCACCACGGACTACTCCCGCGTCGAGCCCGCCGGGATCCGCTACCGCCTGGGCGAGCGTGCCTGACCGGCCAGCAGGTCGTCGACGTCGACGACGAGTCCGGGCAGGTGCGGAGGCTGGATGCGCTCGCCGGGGCCGACGAACCAGAACTCGGCAGGTCCCCGTCGATGAGCTCGCGGGTGAGCCCGTCGTCGGGGAAGCGCTCCAGATCGGAGTACGTGAGCCCGTTCGCGACCGGTGACGCCATGTCGGTCCCCTCTCCGTCACGGGGAGACGGTAGGCCCCGAGCATACGCCGCCCTCGACGAGGCGGGCGCCGGCTGTGGAGACGGCGCGGTCAGCCGGTGGCGGCCCGCAGCTCGCCGGCGGCGACCGCCGCGAGGCGGTCGGCGACCTCGCCGGCGCGCGCCTCGGTGTCGGCCTCCACCATGACGCGCACGACCGGCTCCGTGCCCGAGGCGCGCACGAGCACCCGGCCGCGGCCCGCCAGGGCCGCCTCCTCCTTCTCGACCGCCCCCCACAGGCCCCGGGCCCCGGACAGGCGCTCCCGGTCGACCCCACCGACGTTGACCAGGACCTGCGGCAGGCGGCGCATCACGGTCGCCAGCTCGGCCAGTGAGCTGCCCGTCTCGGCCATCACCGACAGCAGGCGCACGGCCGTCAGCACGCCGTCGCCGGTCGTCGCGTAGTCGGCGAAGATGAGGTGGCCGGACTGCTCGCCGCCGAGCGGGTGGCCGTGGGTGCGCATGGCCTCCAGCACGTAGCGGTCGCCCACCTTGGTCTGCACGACCTCGATGCCCAGCTCCCGCATGGCGTGCACGAAGCCCAGGTTGGTCATCACCGTCGTCACGACCGCGTCCAGGTCCTTCCGCTCGCGCAGCCGCCGGGCGAGGATGGCCAGCAGCACGTCGCCGTCGACGATCCGCTCGACGAGGTCGGCCGCGATCAGGCGGTCCGCGTCGCCGTCGTGGGCCAGCCCGACGTCGGCGCCGTGCTCGACCACCGCCGCGGCGATCACCTGCGGGTAGGTGGACCCGCAGGCCTCGTTGATGTTCGCCCCGTTCGGCGCGGCGTGGATGGCGGTGACGTGACACCCGAGCTCGCGCAGCACGAGGGGGGCCACCCCGCTGGCGGCGCCGTTGGCGCAGTCGACCACGACCCGGATCCCGGCCAGGTCCGCGCTGGCGACCGCGACCAGGTGGTCCAGGTAGGGCCGGGTCGCGGCGTCCGCCGGCAGGCGCCGGCCGATGCTGGAGCCCGTCGGGCGGCTCTCGTCGGTCCGCTGCAGCAGCTCTTCGACGCGCTGCTCCTCGGCGTCGGTCAGCTTGTAGCCGTCCCGGCCGAAGAACTTGATGCCGTTGTCGGCCACCGGGTTATGGCTGGCGGACAGCATCGCGCCGCTGTCGGCGCCCAGCCGGGGCGTCAGGAAGGCCACCCCCGGGGTGGGGACCACTCCCAGCGGCAGGGCGTCCCCACCGGCAGAGCACACGCCGGCGACCAGCGCCGCCTCGAGCATCTCACCGGACGCCCGCGGGTCGCGCCCGACGACCAGGCGCGGCCGCGTCACGCCCTCCTCGCGCAGCGTGCGCACGACGGCACGGCCCAGGCCGAGGGCGAGCTCGGGCGACAACTCGGTGTTGGCGATCCCCCGGATCCCGTCGGTGCCGAACAGCTGTCCCACGGCGTGGTCCGGACGGTCGGTGAGCCCGCCGGCTCAGCGCTTGCTGTACTGCGGCGCCTTGCGGGCCTTCTTCAGCCCGTACTTCTTGCGCTCCTTCTCCCGCGCGTCACGGGTGAGCAGTCCCGCCTTCTTCAGCGGTGTCCGCCACTGAGGGTCCTCGGCCTCCAGGGCTCTGGCGATCCCGTGGCGCAGCGCCGCCGCCTGACCGGTGACGCCGCCGCCGTGCAGCGAGGCGATGACGTCGAACTGGCCCTCGGTCTCGGTCACCCGGAAGGGCTCGGTCACGATCGCCTGCAGCGTGTCGACGGGGAAGTAGTCCTGCAGGCCGCGGCTGTTGAGGAGGAACGTGCCGGTGCCGGCCACGACCCGCACGCGGGCCACGGAGGTCTTGCGGCGGCCGGTGAACATGGTGGTGTCTGGCACGAGGGGCTCCTGTCCTACACCGAGAGGGGAACGGGCCGCTGGGCGGCGTGGGGGTGGTCGGGGCCGGCGTAGACCTTCAGCTTGCGCAGCTGCGCCCGCCCGACCGAGTTCCTGGGCAGCATGCCCCGCACCGCCCGCTCGACGAGGTGCTGGGGGCGCTCACGCAGCAGCCTGCCGAACGGCACCGACTTGAGCCCTCCCGGGTAGCCGGAGTGGCGGTAGGCGACGCGCTGCTCCTGCTTGCGGCCGGTCAGCCGCACCTTGTCGGCGTTGACGACGATGACGAAGTCGCCGACGTCCATGTGGGGGGCGAACGTGGGCTTGTGCTTGCCACGCAGGACATGGGCCACACGCGTGGCGAGCCGGCCGAGCACCACGTCCTCGGCATCGATGACGTGCCAGACGCGGTCGATGTCGGACGGGCGTGGCGAGTAGGTGCGCATCGGGCGTTCCAGTCCAGGATTCACGGGCGACGCCGGCAGCGGCGTGGGCACGGCCGACGTCGCTCACGGGCCACAGGGCAAGGTGGACGCCAGGGCGTCCGGGCACGCGGGCAGGTGTGCCGCGGCCGCACGAACGCCAAGAGATCG
>JAHWKQ010000213.1 GCA_019347785.1 Actinomycetota bacterium | reverse complement strand
CGGTCGTGCTCCTCGACGTCGTGCTCGGCCACGGCGCCCACCCCGACCCCGCCGAGGTCCTGGCGCCCGCCTGCGAGAAGCTGGCCTCCCGCGACGGCGGCCCGGTTGTCGTGGCCTACGTCTGCGGTTCCGACGGCGACCCGCAGGACCGCGCCGCGCAGTGCCGGCGCCTGCGGGAGGCCGGCTGTGCCCTGGCGCCGACCGGCGCCCGAGCCGCGCTGCTGGCCGCCGCGATCGCCGCGCGCGAGCCGGCGATCGCCGAGCAGACCCCGTGAGCGAGGGGCCGCAGGGCGGTCCGCGCGTGGCGCTGGTCACCTACTCGACCAAGCCCCGCGGCGGCGTCGTGCACACCCTCAACCTCGCCGAGCGGCTGCACCGCGCCGGCGAGCCGGTCCACCTGTTCGCGCTCGGCGACGAGCGGGAGGGCTTCTACCGCCCCACCGACGTGCCGTTCACCTTGTTCCCCGCCCCGCCCCGGGCGCCGGAACTGGAGCGACGTGTCCTCGACGCCGTCGACGCGCTCACCGAGGGCCTGGCGACGAGGGTGCCCGGCGCCTTCGACGCCGTGCACGCCGAGGACTGCATCGCGGCCCGGGCGGCGGTCGAGGTCCGCGACGCGCACGGGGGCGGGCCCGTCGTGCGGACCGTGCACCACATCGACGACTTCACCACCCCGGCGCTCGTGGACTGCCAGCGGCGCTCCGTCGTCGACCCCGACCTGGTGCTGGTCGTGAGCCTGTACTGGCGGCGGCTGCTCGCCGAGCGGTACGGCGTGCTCGCCTCGGTGGTGACCAACGGCGTCGACGCCCCCCGCTTCGGCCGTCCCGCCGGCTTCGACGGACGGCCGCTGCGCGCCGGCATCGGGGTCGGCGACCGCTTCCTGTACCTCACCGTCGGGGGGGTCGAGCCCCGCAAGGGGAGCGTGGAGCTCATCGAGGCGCTGGCGGAGGTGCGGTCAGCCGTCACCCCCGCCCCGGTCCTGGTGATCGTCGGCGGCCACTCGTTCCAGGACCACGCGAGCTACCGCGAGGGCTTCTTCCGCCGCCTGGGGCAACTGGAGCTCGAGCTTGGCCGGGACGTCGTCCGCCTGGGCACGGTGACCGAGGCCGAGCTGCTCGCCTGGTACCACACGGCCGACGCCTTCGTATTCCCGTCGGTCAACGAGGGATGGGGGCTGGTCGTGCTGGAGGCGATGGCGGCGGGCCTGCCGGTGGTGACCAGCGACATCCCGGTCTTCCGGGAGTACCTGACGGGGCACGAGGCCCTCCTCGTCCCCCCCACCCGTCCCGGGGCCCTGGCCGAGGCGATGCTTCGCCTCGCCTGGGAGCCCGACGTCCGCGCGCGGCTCCAGGAGGTGGGCTCGGCGGTGACGGCCCGCTTCACCTGGCGGGCGTGCGCCCGCCAGCACGCCGACATCTACCGGCGGCTGGTCCGGACCGACGCGGACGGGTCGGCGGTGGCCGCCAGCGGGGCGGACCGCTGAGGAGTCCCGGAGGGGTCATGGGACGGCGGCGGATGACTCCCCGGCCGGGGAGAGGGCAGCAGGTCGAGGGTGTCGGCGCGCAGCCCCCGGCGCAGCGTCTCCAGGGACAGCAGCTCGTCGGGGGCGATGTTGCCCAGGTTCGCGTCGGCGCCGAGCCGCCGGATGAACCAGGCCTGCTGCTCCCGCCGGGGCGCCTCGAAGATGAGCAGGTCGGCGGGCACCGCGGAGACGACCGACTCCACCAGCTCGGCGTCGACCTCCCCCGTGGGCCCGAACAGCCCCACGGTCCCGCTCTCGCGCCCCTCGGCCATCACCAGCGACGCCCCCGCCTGCAGGTCCGCGACAATCTCGGCGGCCCAATCGGAGGGAATCACCGGCTCCGACGGGCTCTTCGAGCCGACCTCGGAGATCACCCGGAACTCCCCCGACAGCTCCCGGATCAGCGCCTGCTTGGTCTGTGTGGGCATCCCCAGCGCCCCGTTGGAGACCTCGACGTACTCCAGCCCGAGCCGGTGCATCCAGCGCACGTACTCGTCGACCTTGCCCTGGGACGCCACGATCTCCGACAGCGTGCCCCCCAGGCACACGTTGATCCCGGCGTCCTGGCAGACGGCGACCTTCGCCCTGACTCCCGCGGCCACGTAGGCGGTGCCCCATCCCAGCTTCACGAAGTCGACGTACTCCCCGGCGGTCTCGACCAGTGACTCGAGCGCGACCAGGGACAGGCCCTTGTCGAGCACGTGGGTGAGGCCGCTGCGACGCGGCTTGCTCGACCGCGCGGGCAGGGAGAGGAAGTCGGGCCCTGTGGAGGTGCGCACCGCTCACGAGTATCGCACCCGCAGACGCGGGTACCGGGGTGACCCGCGTGTCGGGACACCGGGGACGCAATGCTGACCGACGTCGGGCCGAACTTCATCTGCCGTCCCTACCGTGGCGTGAGCGTCCAGGACTCCCCCGTCCCGCTCGACGCGGCCTCCCTGCGCGACCATCTGTTGGGCCGGCCCGTCTACCGGCGCACCGAGTTCCTCGTGATGGTGCGCGACGGCGCCCGCGCGGTCGTGCAGGTCGGCGTCGCCCCGGGCGACGACCTGTTCCGCCCGGTCGCCGAGGTCCGCTGCCTGGCGGGCCCCGACGAGGTCGCCTTCGTCCACGACGAGCGCGTCGACACCGCCAACGCCAGCCAGATGGCGCGGGCGGCGCTGTACTCCGCGCGCCCGGCGAGGATCTGCGTCGTCCAGGGACGGTTCCAGCACGTGAACTTCATCGTCGAGCCCGCTCCACTGCGCGTGCGACTGGTCGAGGTGGTTCCTCCCGAGCCGCCCAAGCTGCTGGAGATGGCCCGCAGGGTGGCGGACTTCGACGAGGAGCTGCCCCCCATGGCCTGGGACCTCGTGCCGATCGACGTGCGCGAGCTGGCCGCGGGGGCCGGGGCCGACCGTCTGCTGTTCCCGTGCCGCTGCGCCGGGCTGGAGCTTGACGGCGCGGTCGACTTCCTCGACGCCTGCCCGCCCGGGCGGGGGGACTGGACGCTGGTGGGCTGTGAGCGCTCCCGGCAGATCCACCGGTTCCTGTACGGGGCGGACCCGCCCGCCCGGGTGGATCTGTGCCCCCGGGTGGTCGACCCCGGGACGGGATCGGGGGCGTGGGGCGACGGGCCGACCCTGATGAAGTGCTGCCTGCTCGAGCGCGGCCTGGAGCGCGACGGCGCCCGCACGGTCGTGCCCTGGGGCGCCACGCTGGAGGAGGTCCGCGACGCCGACCTGATCCTCGCGGTCGGCGCGCGTCTCGGCGAGGCGACGA
>JAHWKQ010000212.1 GCA_019347785.1 Actinomycetota bacterium | reverse complement strand
CCGCGACGTGCAGGGGGGCTTTGTGGAGAGCGCGACGTTCGACGACGACCCGGGGACCTACCTGCTCTGCGGTTGGGTGGAGGAGTACGACGACTCCGGGCCGGAGGCGGTCGCGCAGGCCACGGTGACGATCGGTTCGCCCCCGCCACCTCCCCCGCCGCCGGGCTCGCCCGGGGCGGTGGGGCCGTGCGGCACGGAGGGTGCGCCCGGCTACCTGTACCCGGCCAAGATGCGGGTGTCGCGCTCGCGGATCGATCGTGACGACCGGGAGCTGGACCTGCTGGCGCCGATCACCGCGCGGGCGCGCGGCAACCAGGTCGGTGTCACCCTGCACGCAGACGGTCGCCGGGACACCTTCGGGGCCGAGGTCACCGAGGCCGGCAGCGAGCTGGACCACATCCTGTTCCGCGGTGGGATCACGCCCGGGCAGGCGCGGCTGGGCCAGGGGATCGTGACCCTCAACTACCCCGGGGACGCCAACACGCGCCCGGAGGAGGTCCGGCTGCGGGCGGCCTCCGGGCGGGCACGCCTGGACGTCGAGAGGATCAGCCTCAGCGGTGACCGCCTCTCGGCCAACGGCAGCGTCACCTCCCGCGCGGCGGGCGTGGTGCGCTTCCGCTTCTCCTACCTGGACGCAGCCGGCGCGCCGCAGGTGCACATCGCCCGGGCGACGATCCAGGACGACGGTGACTGGGCGCTGTCCGACGACCAGGTGCCTCCCCAGCTCGCGCAGTGCGGGGGCTACCTGTCGATCCTGTTCACGGGCTTCTTCGAGCGGCGCATCCGCGGCGAGATGCTGGCCTACGAGCTCAACCCGGGCCAGACCCGCCGACCCTGAGCCGACCACGAGGGGTGCGACGGAGCCCGGCCCACTGCCGGCCGGGCGCGTCGCACCCCTCCCGATGTGGCCGGTCCGCCGGGATGAACCGTGTTCAGGCCACCCGAACGCCCACCTGGTGAACGCCCACTGACGCCTACGACGGCGCCGGCTGGAAGGCGGTCGACCGGCGGATCGGCATGGACGTCGCCCTCTTCGCGTCCCTGGCCGCCGTCGTCCCGTTCAGCGTCCTGTGGCGCGACGACCGCCGGCGGCGCAGGGAGCACCAGATGCGGCTGCGGGCTGCCGCCGGCCTCGGCGCGGCCTCACCGCGGACGGGACGGTCGCTGCGCGGGCCGCGGCCGGAGGCTCGGGCCTCGGCGTGAACATCGTTCACCGCGGCTGAACGCCCGGAGGTCGAGATGGGCGCACCCGAGCCAGGCTGGTACCCCGACCCCGACGACGATCGCCTCGTCCGCTACTGGGACGGTCGGCGGTGGACCGACCGGAGGCGTGAGCGGGCGGCGGCCGCGCAGGCGCCGCCGGCTCCCGGCGGCCAGGGGGCCGGCGCGCAGCGAGGGCGGCGTTGGGTGCGCCCGCTGGCGATCGGCTGCGTCCTGGTCCTCGCACTGGCGGGCGCAGGCATCGCGTTCCTGACGACCACCGGTGAGGCCGAGGCGGAGGTGAGGCTGCAGCCCGTGGGGACCAGCGGCGAGGACCCGTTCACCGGGTCGGTGGCGACCTCCACGGTGACCGAGCTGGCGGGCGACGGTCGGGAGCTCGGGGGGACCGTCGAGGGCGGCGCGCCCGGGCTGTACGGCGGCACGGGCGAGGATGCGGTGTGCGACGCCGAGGCGCTGGCCTCGTTCCTCGAGGACAATCCGGCGAAGGCCGCCGCCTTCGCGCGGGTCGTGGGCGTCGAGCCCGGCGCGGTCGGCGACTACGTGGCCTCGCTGACGCCGGTCGTCCTGCGGGCCGACACCCGGGTCACCAACCACGGGTTCCGGGGCGGGCGGGCCACGCCGTTCGACGCCGTCCTGCAGGCCGGCACCGCGGTGATGGTCGACGACCGTGGCGTGCCGCGGGTGCGCTGCGCGTGCGGCAACCCGCTGGCCGAGCCGGGCGAGGCCTCCACGTCCGGGTTCGCGGGCGCGCAGTGGGAGGGCTTCGACGAGGGGCGGCTGGTCGCCGTCTCGGGCTCGGGCCGGCCGCTGGACCGCTTCGAGCTCGTCGACGTGCGGACCGGCGAGACCTACGAGCAGGCGGCGGGCGGCAAGGACGGGCTGACCGTCGAGGAGCTGCTCAACCTGGAGATCCCGGTCGCGGTCTGCGACGTGCCCCGGGTGCCGTGGGAGGACGGCATCCACCCGTCGTCGTCGCGCACGCTCGCCGCTCCCCCCCTCATCGAGGTGGTGGGCGTCGAGGGCGGCCTCGCCAGCGAGGGCACCGACGATCCGCCCGAGCTCCAGGCGGCGGTGGGGGACCTCACCGGCGACGGCGCCGACGACGGCGTCGTGACCACCTTCGAGACCTGCGGCGGGAACGGCAGCTTCGGAGAGACCTACGTCTTCGACGCCGACGGCGAGCTGCTCGACACCCTGCCCGACGCCGTCAACGAGCCCGGGGCCGCCTTCCCCGAGGTCCGCAGCGCCATGCGCATCGTCGACGGCGGCATCGAGGTGACGGTGAGCGGGTTCACCGCGGACGGCGCTCGCGCCAACGGGCCGTCGCAGGAGGACCGCGTCCGCTACGAGCTCGACGGCTCGGGGTTCGAGATCGTCGAGCGCGGGCTACCGCTCGACTAGCGCTGGTCCAGCGGCCGAACCGGACGGCGCCTCGTCCCTGCCGGCGTCCCTGCGGCGCAGGCGGTGCATCCGCAGGCGGCCGAAGTCCTTGGCCGCCGGCATGTGGCCGACGTAGTCGCACGCCAGGTCGCCGCAGCCGTCGAGCTCCAGCCCGGCGGCGAAGGCCTCGGTCACCCTGCACGCAGACGGTCGCCGGGACACCTTCGGGGCCGAGGTCACCGAGGCCGGCAGCGAGCTGGACCACATCCTGTTCCGCGGTGGGATCACGCCCGGGCAGGCGCGGCTGGGCCAGGGGATCGTGACCCTCAACTACCCCGGGGACGCCAACACGCGCCCGGAGGAGGTCCGGCTGCGGGCGGCCTCCGGGCGGGCACGCCTGGACGTCGAGAGGATCAGCCTCAGCGGTGACCGCCTCTCGGCCAACGGCAGCGTCACCTCCCGCGCGGCGGGCGTGGTGCGCTTCCGCTTCTCCTACCTGGACGCAGCCGGCGCGCCGCAGGTGCACATCGCCCGGGCGACGATCCAGGACGACGGTGACTGGGCGCTGTCCGACGACCAGGTGCCTCCCCAGCTCGCGCAGTGCGGGGGCTACCTGTCGATCCTGTTCACGGGCTTCTTCGAGCGGCGCATCCGCGGCGAGATGCTGGCCTACGAGCTCAACCCGGGCCAG
>JAHWKQ010000211.1 GCA_019347785.1 Actinomycetota bacterium | reverse complement strand
CCTCCTCGACCGGGTCGGCGGACAGCGACACGCGGATCGTGTCGCCGATGCCCTCGGCGAGCAGGGCGCCGATGCCCACGGCGGACTTCAGCACCCCCGTGCGCGGCGGCCCTGCCTCGGTCACGCCCAGGTGCAGGGGGTAGTCGCAGGCCGCGGCCAGGAGCCGGTAGGCCTGGACCATCACCCACGGGTCGGAGTGCTTGACAGAGATCTTCGTGTCGTGGAAGCCGACCTCCTCCAGGAGCCGGGCCTCGGCCAGCGCCGACTCCACCAGCGCCTCGGGCGTGACGCCGCCGTGCCGCGCCAGCACCGGCGCCTCCAGGGAGCCGCCGTTCACCCCGATGCGGATGGGGATGCCGCGCTGCCTCGCGGCGTCGCCGATCACGCGCACCTTGTCGTGCTTGCGGATGTTGCCGGGGTTGATGCGCACCCCGGCGCAGCCGGCCTCGATCGCGGCCATCGCGTACTTCCACTGGAAGTGGATGTCGGCCACGACGGGGACCGTCGACTTGCCGGCGATCGCGGCGAGCGCGTCGGCGTCCTCCTGGCGCGGGCACGCCACCCGCACGATGTCGACCCCGGCGGCGTTCAGCGCGGCGATCTGCTGGAGCGTGGCGTTGACGTCGTGGGTGGGGGTCGTCGTCATCGACTGCACGCTGACCGGCGCCCCGTCGCCCACGTCGACCCACCCCACCCGGATGCGCCGACTCACGCGGCGCGCGGGCGGCTGCGGGGCCGGCCGCGGCGGCGGGGTGGTCACCACTGGCAGGGACGGGCCCACAGCGAAACGTCCTTTTGCCGATGTCGGATATCGGACCAGCGTAGCGGCGGGATCCGGGCGCGGACGTGGCCGCGTGGCCGACCCCGGCCTCAGGGCAGCAGCCCGGAGGCCGGCTTGGTGATGTCCAGGTACAGCGACGTGAGGAAGACCGTGCCGAAGAACAGCACGACCGCGAGCGCGATCGGCGTTAGCACCGCCGGGTCGAGCTGCCAGTCCGGGGGGCGCCCACGCAGCCGCCGGACGCGGTTGACGCCCTGCTCGACGAGCAGCACCGCCAGGTGGCCGCCGTCCAGCGGCGGCAGGGGCAGCATGTTCAGCACGCCCAGGACGACGTTCAGGTTCACGAGCAGCACCAGGACGGCGAACACGTCGCCGGACGCGCCGAGCGCGCTCACCAGCTGGCCGGCGCCGACGAGGCTGATCGGCCCCTCGGGGCTGCGCGGCCCGGGGTCGTCGATGCTGGAGAACCACGAGGACAGCTGCGAGGGGCTGAGGGCCTGGGCCAGCCCCGACAGGCTGACCTGGGTGATGCGGGCGATCGACAGGTCCCCGGAGACGGTCGCGCCCAGCGCGTCGGCGAACGGCCGCGTGCGGCTCACGACCCTCGGCGCGACGCCCAGGTAGCCCCCGGGGCTTCCCTGCGGGTCCCGCGCGGCCAGGTCCACTTCGACGGTCAACCGCCGCTCGCCGCGGACGACGGTGACCGGCACCGTCTCGCCGCCCCGGGCGGTGACGGTCGCGCGGACCGCGTCGAAGTCCGGCGTGCGGCGGCCGTCGACGGCGACGATCCGGTCGCCGGGGCGGATGCCCGCCCCGGCCGCGGGGTCCCCGCCCACAACCCGGTCGACCGCGTTGGACAGGGTCGGCAGACCGACGATCCAGAAGGCGGCCACCAACAGCCCGAAGGCGACGACGAAGTGCGTCGCGGACCCCGCCGCGAGGACGACGGCGCGCTGCCAGGCGGGCTTGGAGTGGAAGGTGCGCCCCCGGTCGGGCGTGTCGACGTCCTCGAACTTGTTCATCCCCACGATCCGCACGAACCCGCCCGCGGGTATCGCCTTCACCCCGTACTCGGTCTCCCCGCGGCGGAACGACCACAGCGTCGGGCCGAAGCCGAGGAAGAAGCGGTCGGCCTTCATGTCGAACAGCTTGGCGGTCACGAAGTGGCCGAACTCGTGGAACATCACGAAGAAGGCGATCGCGCCGATGAAGATCGCGGCGTACATCACCTGCTGCCTCCCCCGGCCCGGGCGACGCCCGTGCCGTCCCGCACCAGTCGTGTGGCCTCGGCCCGGGCCCAGCGCTCGGCCTCCAG
The DNA here is from genome assembly GCA_019347785.1 of Actinomycetota bacterium. Lineage (GTDB taxonomy): Bacteria > Actinomycetota > Nitriliruptoria > Euzebyales > Egibacteraceae > JAHWKQ01. Next base: position 1,232 of record JAHWKQ010000211.1, on the reverse strand, counting down.
CACGGTCTGCAGGTCACGGGGCTCGGCGGGCGTGTGTGACGCCAAGACTGCCTCGACCACGGCGGGGATGCCGAGGAAGGGAAGGCGGCCCTGGATGAAGGCGTCCACGGCCTCCTCGTTCGCCGCGTTGAGGACACCGGGGTAGGTGGCGCCCTCGCGCCCCGCCTCCACCGCCAGGGTGATCATGGGGAACGTCTCGGCGTCGACGGGCTCGAACTGGAGGGACACGCCCGCGCTCCAGTCCATGCGGGCCGGCGCGTACCCGAGCCGGTCGGGCCAGCCCAGCGCCAGCTGGATGGGAAGGCGCATGTCCGGCGGGCTGAGCTGCGCGATGGTGGCGCCGTCGTGGAACTCGACCATGCCGTGCACCACCGACTGCGGGTGGACGACGACGGCGATGCGGTCGAAGCCGAGACCGAACAGCAGGTGCGCCTCGATGACCTCCAGCCCCTTGTTGGCCAGCGTCGCCGAGTTGACGGTGATCACCGCCCCCATGTCCCAGGTGGGATGCGCCAGCGCGTCCTCGACCGTCACGTCGGCGAGCTCGTCACGGGTGCGACCGCGGAACGGGCCGCCGCTGGCGGTGACGACGAGGCGGGCGACCTCCCGGCCACGGCCGGACCGCAGGCACTGGGCCAGGGCGCTGTGCTCGCTGTCGACCGGCACGATCCGGTCGGGCGCGGGCGCCGTGTCCAGCACCAGCCGGCCGCCGACGATCAGCGACTCCTTGTTCGCCAGGGCCAGGACGCTCCCGGCCCGCAGCGCCGCCAGGGTCGGCGCCAGTCCCCGGGAGCCGACGAGGGCGTTGAGCACGACGTCGGCGCCCGCCCCGGCCAGCTCGCTGACGCCCCCGGGGCCGTCGAGGACGTCGACGCCGTCGCCCAGCCGCTCGCGGGCCAGGCGGGCGGCGTCGCGGTCGGCGACGGCCACACGCCGGACCCGGTGGCGCCGCACCTGCTGCACGAGGACGTCGACGTTGCGATGAACGGCCAGGCCGGTGACGGTGAAGCGTCCCGGGTGGGCGTCGATCACCTCCAGGGCCTGCGTCCCCACCGAGCCGGTCGAGCCCAGCACGGCCACGGACCTGCCGCCGTCGCCCGTCACGGGCATCCCGGGCGCCGGGCCCCGACGCGCTCGGCGGCGCCGCGCGCGGCCGGCAGCGTCCGCCCGCCGGGCGCGAGGTAGCCGGCCGCCAACTGCCCGCAGGCCGCGTCGATGTCGGTCCCCCGGTT
>JAHWKQ010000035.1 GCA_019347785.1 Actinomycetota bacterium | reverse complement strand
CACCCTCGACCTGGCGGGCCGCTGGGACCCCCGTGGGTTCGCGCGCGCCACGGCGGCGCTCGCCCCGCTGCGCCCCGACGTGCTGCACAGCCACATGAAGCACGCCGACCTCGTCGGGGCCCGGGTCGCCGCCAGTGCGGGCGTGCCGCTCGTGTCCACCCTGCACCTGGTGGAGGACGCGGTCACCCCCGTGGGGCGCGTGAAGCGGCGGCTGGCGGCCCGGGCCCGGATGCGCGCCGCGGCGCACACGGTCACGGTGTCCGAGGCGCTGCGGCGCTGGTACCTGGCCACCTTCGGGGCTGACCCCCGGCGGGTGAGCACCGTGCGGAACGGGGTCCTGCCACCGGCCGCGCTGTCCCGGGGCCGGCGCCTGGCGCTGCGCGCGGAGGCCGGGGCCGGCCCCGGCACGGTGCTGGTGACCTGCCTGGGCGTCCTGCGCGCCGGCAAGGGCCACGACCAGCTGCTGCGCGCCGTCGAGCGCCTGCCCGAGGACGCGGGGGTGCGCCTCGCGCTCGCGGGCGACGGGCCACTGGGGACCCGGCTGCGGCGGGCCGTGGCCTCCAGCCCCGCCCTGCGGGAGCGCGTGACGCTGCTGGGCTTCCGCCGTGACGTCGGTGCCCTGCTGCAGGCGTCCGACGTCGTCGTGCAGCCGAGCCTGTTCGACGCGCTCCCGACGTCGCTCATCCACGCCCTGGCCGCGGGGGTGCCCGCCGTCGCCTCCGCCGTGGGCGGCATCCCCGAGATCGTCACGCCCGCCACCGGGGTCCTCGTCCCCCCCGGTGACGTGGGGGCCCTCGCGAGGGCGCTGCTGGGGCTCGCCCGGGAGCCGGGGCGGCGGCGGTCCCTCGGCGCGTCGGCCCGCGGCCGCTTCGAGCGCGAGTTCGACGCGCGCGTATGGGCGGAGCGGCTGCGGCGCCTCTACGAGCGCGTGCTGGCGGAGCCGGCGGCGGTGCCGTCGTGATCCGGCGGCGGCGGCACGCCCGGATTCCCGGCGCCCGGGGCGCGGCCGTGGGCGGTGTGGCGGTCGCCGCCGTGGTCCTGGCGGCCGGGGCCGCGCTCGCCCTGGCCCGGCCGGCCGGCTGGACGGCGCAGGCGTCGATGATCGTGCTGCCCGCGAGGGACCTCGGCCCCGGAGCGGAGGCCACCTACTACGAGACGCTGTCCAGCGGACAGATCGTGCGGACCTTCTCGGAGGTCGTCGCCCTGCGGCGCTTCACCAACGCCGCCGCCGACCGGATCGGGCTGCCGGCCGACGAGGCCAGCCAGGTCGACTCCTCGGTGCAGGTGCTCCCGGACACCGCGATGATCACCGTGACCGCGACCGCCCCCGGCGCCGGCACCGCCGAGCGGCTGGCCGACGGCGTCATGGACGAGGCCACCGCGTACCTCGGCCAGCTGTCGATCCCGTACAACACCCGGGTCGTCAGCGATGCCGCCGGCACCGGGGAGCCGACCGGCCTCGCCGCGGCGCCGTTGCTGGCCGTCGTCGCGCTCGTCGCCTCCGTCGCCGGGCTGGCCGCCTTCCTGGCGCTGCGGCAGCTGGCGGACGCCCGTCTCGGCCGCGCGGCACGTCCCGGGGCGTGGCCCGGCCGGCTCGACGAGGTCGAGGGTGCCCGCGCGGGGCCGGGAGGTGACGGCGGGGCCCGCCGGCGTGGCTGAGCTGTCGGCCCGCCGGGTGGCCGCGCTGCTCGGGCTGACCTCCGCCGGGCTCGCCGCCGGCCTGGTCGCCGCCCTGTGGGTCTCCCCCGCGGCCGGGGCGGCGCTCGCCTGCGTCGTCGTCGTGGCGCCGGTGGCGCTGGCCCGCCCCCGTGTGGCCCTGTTGCTGCTCGTGGCCGTGGAGGTGACCAACAGCAGCGTGGTCGTCGGTGAGCGCGGCGGGGTGAGCCTGTACCTGCTGGTGCTGGGCCTGGCGGTCGTCTCGGCGACGCTGGGGATGGCACGCGGCGCGCTGCGCCCGGAGTGGTCGCCGTTGCCGGTGCTGGGGCTGGTGTTCCTGGCCGTTCGGGCTCTGTCCCTCGTCGCCGCGCAGGATCCGTCGATCGGCCTGCCGCTGGTCACCGAGACGGCCAAGGATCTGGTGTTCCTGACCACCGTGGTCCTGCTGACGACGAGCGCCCGTGACCCCCTCGCCCCCGCGCGTGTGGCCGTGGGGCTGGTGGCCGGGCTGGCCGGGCTGACGCTCGTGCAGGAATACCTCCTGGCCAACGCCACCACCTTCGCCGGCTACGCCAACGTCACGTTCGACACCGTCCTCGGCGGCGTGACGGCCCGCCACTCCGGACCCGTGGAGGACGCCAACCACTGGGCCCGCACGCTCGCGCTGTTCGCGCCGCTCGCGCTCGGGCTGTCCGCCCTCCGTGGCCGCCCGCTCCGGCGGGCCGGCTGGCTGGCCGCGGCCCTGGCGCTGTGCGCCGGCGTCACCGTGACGCAGTCACGCGGTGGCCTGCTGGCCGCCGGACTCGCCTGCCTCGTGTGGCTCGCGCTGGCCGGCGGGGGGTACCGGCGCGCGCTGCTCGTGGGGCCGCTCGTCGTGACGCTCGCGGTGCTGCCCGTGCCCAACCTCGGCGCGCGCCTGGCGGACCTGGCCGACTTCGCCGCGGGAGACCCCGGCGGCGACGTGGCGCTGGCCGACCGGCTGGCCGTGCAGCGGCTGGGCGCGGACATGTTCCTGTCCAACCCCACCCTCGGCGTGGGAGCCGGCAACTTCCTCCTGGCTCTGCCGGAGTCGGAGCGCCGCCTGGGCGTCAGCCCCTCCGAGCGGATCGTGCCGCACAACCTGTACCTGGAGATGGCCGCCGAGGGGGGCCTGCCGGGGCTCACCGGGTGGCTGCTGTTCTACGGCGGCGCGCTGTTCCTGGCGCTGCGGGCGCTGCTGCTGCTGCGGCCACCCCGGGGGATCCCGGCCTCCGGCCCCGCCAGGATGGCGGCGGGGGTCCTCGCCGCGCTGCTGGGGTGGGGGTTGGCCAGCCTGTTCCTCAGCCTGTCCCACCTGCGCGTCCTGATGGTCGTCATGGCGGTGGCGGCCGGCCTCGACGCCGCGGCGCGACGCGCGCCCGCCGCGCCCGCGGCGCCCGTCCCGGCACCGCCGGGCAGGGTCCGGCGCATCGCGGCCGGGGCGTGCCTGGGGGCCGTCGTGTCCACCATCGCCCTGCTGACCGTGCCGGCGCTCACGCCGCTCGACCCGGCCTGGCGGGCGGTGTCCAGCGCGAGGGTGGTGCCGCAGGGCCGCTGGGGGCCCTACACCCGCGCGTACCAGCTGGACCTGCTGGAACGGGGCACGGTGCCGGCGACGTACGCCGAGGTCGTCAGGCGCCGCTCACCCGAGGCGACGCGCGGCGGCCACGCCGAGGTCGAGGTGGGCGCCGGGGCGGTGGTCACGGTCGTGGCCCGCGCGGACGACCCCGAGGTCGCGACCCGCGTGGCCGTGGACGTCCTCGGCCGCGGAGCCGGCTACGTCGAGGACCTCGACGGGCTGTACACCCTGCGGACGAGGAGGTCGCCGGTGTCCGGGGCCCGGCGCGACGTGTCCCTGCGCCCTGGCCCGCCGGCCCTGGCCCTGCTGCTCACGGGAGCCGGCGCGGCCGTGGCGTCGCTCCGGGGTCAGCGACCGTCCCACGAGCGCAGGACCCGGATGCGTCCCCAGGGGATCGCCCGCAGGTCGAAGTAGTCCCACGCCAGGCCGGCGTCGCGATAGACCCCGCCGGGGTTGCCGGCGACCTCCTGGAACGAGAACGCCGCGCTCGCGCCGCCGCAGTCGATGGCGTAGGCGCCGTAGCGCTGCAACGCCACGAACACGGCCCGCTCGGCCTTCGACAGCCGGTAGTCGTCCGGGTCCAGCGACGGGCGCAGTTGGATGCGCGCGCCCTCGGGTACGGCGCCCGGCCCCGTCGCGCCGCCGTCGGACTTGCCCGCCGGGTGGCGGTAGGACGCGCCGCAGTGGCTCGTGGAGAAGACGAGCGCGTGGTCGATGTGGCCCTGGCGGATCTCGAAGGCGCGCACCACGCCCGCCGCGCGCGAGATGAGAGCCCCGGTGGCGTTGACCCCGAGCCCGTCGCCGTCGAGCGCGCCGACTCCCCCCCACGCCGTGCGCGGCCTGCCGTCGTTCCACGAGTACCGCCAGTACTCGTCGGTGACGCGCCTCACCTTGTCCACGACGACCATGGCCCGGTCGCTGCCCCGGTGCGGACGCATCCTCCTGTTCAGCCGCCGCCGGCCCGCCTCCAGGTCACAGGTGCCCCACGGCTTCGTGCAGTTCACCCGCTTGCGCGTCGTGGCGGCGTCGGCGGCGTGGAAGGGGATCCCGAACTCGTGCAGGTTGGCCACGTGCTGGCCCTCGCGCAGGTTGGCGACCATCGCGGCACTGTCGGGGTCAAGGGCCGGGGCGGCGGGAATCCGGTCGTACAGCCAGCCGGCCTGCGGGAACGGCCGGCGGAAGGTGCCCTGCGCCGGCGACGCGTCGGCGGCGGCGGGCGCCTGGGCGGCGGCGGGCACGACGAGCGCGGCGGCGAGCGCCGTTCGCGCGGCGAGCTCCCGCAGCCTCCGGCGTCGGCGTGCTGGTCGCATGAGGTTCCCCCGGCCTGCGCCTCGGCCCGCGGCGGTGGGCGAGGCTACTGACCGTAGTATCGGCAGCCACGTGGAAGAACTTCAGTGTCGGCCGGCGCGACGGGGGACCATGATGCAGGGGCGTCTGACGGTGCTCGGCTGGCACAACGTGGAGTCCTCCTGGTGCTTCCCCCTGCCGCCGGGGGGCGCCCGCGGCCTGCGGCGCCAGTTGCTCGCCCTGCGAGGCGCCGCCCGCGTCGTGCCGCTCACCGAGGCGCTGGACGTCCTGGCAGCCGGAGGCTCACCGTCCCCGCGGACGGTGGCGCTGACCTTCGACGACGGCTACCGCGACAACCTACGGCTGGCCGTGCCGCTGCTCGAGGAGCTCGAGCTGCCGGCGACGTTCTTCCTCGTGCCCGGCCTGCTGTCACGGGAGGTTCGCGCCTGGTGGGAGGTGGCCGGCTGGGCCTTCGCCCGCTGCCGCCGCGCAACGCTGTCCTGGCGGGGGGCGACGTACGACCTGCGGACCCCCGAGCAGCGCCGTCACGCGTACGGGCAGGTCTCCGAGCGACTCAAGGGCTGTGACCGCCGGGGACGCGACGCGGCCGTCGGTGAGCTCGTGTCGACGCTGCGGCCCGAGGGCGACCCGGGTGACCGGGACATGTTCCTGGACTGGGACGGGGCACGGGAGATCGTCGGCCGCGGCTTCGCGGTGGGCTCCCACTCCGCCTACCACGCCATCCTGTCCCGGGAGACCCCCGCGGACCAGGAGCGCGACCTGCGCCGCTCCCGCGACGAGCTCGAGGAGCGGCTGCAGACTCCGGCGACCGTGCTGGCCTACCCGAACGGCACCGCCCGCGACTACAACGGGCACACGCTGGCGGCGGCCGCGGCCGCCGGCCATCGCCACGCCCTCACCACCGTCGACGGGCGCAACGGCCCCGCGACCCCACCCCTGCAGCTGCGCCGCTACGTCGTCACCCCGGTGACGGGCCGGAGCCCGGCCCGGGCCCTGGCACGCCGCCTGCTGTCCCGCGCCCGGCGTGCGGCCGGACGGCCGGCCCGCCCGTGAGGCCGTCTCGGGCCCCGTACCCTTACTTTGTGTAGTATCATCACTACTGCTTGGCTGTCCCTGGTCGGCGGGCCGGGGAGCGGGACCGGGCAGCACTTGGCCGTCCCCGCGGGCGCCGCGACCCGAGCGCCGCCCCGGGGCGGCGTCACGCGACGGGGAGAAGGGCCGGATGGACCCGCGAGGCGGGCGCGACGTCGACGTGCGGATCGGCGGCTCGCAAGGCGGCTCGACGGCGCACCGGCCGCGGCCGGCCGGTGCGCGCGGGCCCGTGCGGCACATCGGCCCGCGGGCCGCCTCCCCCGATGGCCGGCCCCGGCGTACCCGGGGCGCCCGGCCCCACGGCCACCCGCGGCCGGTGCTGCCCGGTGCCGGGGCCCGGGAGCGCCTGGTGCTCCTGCTCGCGGACGTCACCGCCCTCGTCCTCGCCGTCACGGGGCCGGGGCCGGGCGGGCCCTGGCGGGGCGTGTACGCGTCCGGCGTGCTCGCCGCGCTCGCGGCGGCCGGGCTGTACCGACCGCGCCTGACGCTGCGCATCCTCGACGACCTGCCGACGCTGCTGGCGTGCCTGGCGGTCGCGGTCGTGCCGCTCGCTCTGGCCGTCGAGCCCCTGCCGGTGACGGGGCTGACGCTGCGCACGGTGGTGACCGCCGCCGTGGCCCTGCCTCTGCTGCGTTGGGTCGCCTACGGCCTCGTCCGCCGGCTGCGCCGCAGCGGGCGCCACAGCCAGCCCGTCGTGATCGTGGGGGCCGGCGGGCTGGGGTGCGACATCGCGCGCCTGCTCGCCGAGCGTCCCGAGCACGGGTTGTCGCCGGTCGGCCTCGTCGACACCCTCCCCCGGCCGGCCGACCCCGACCTGCCGGCACCGCTGCTGGGCAGCCTCGACGAGCTCGACGCGATCCTCGACGAGCTCGCGGTGCGGCACCTGATCATCGCCTTCGGCCCGGTGCCCGAGTCCAGGATCGTCGGCCTGGTGCGCATGGCGATGCGCCGCCGCCTGGAGCTGTACGTCGTGCCACGCTTCTTCGACCTCGCCGTCACCCCGCTCGGCAACGGCCGCGTCGACGAGGTGTGGGGCATCCCCCTGTGCCGCGTGCCACGCGCGGCCGTGCGCAGCCGTGCGCTGGTCGTCAAGCGCGCCGTCGACGTCTGCGCCGCCGGGGCGGCCCTGCTGCTCACCGCCCCCCTGCAGGGCCTCATCGCGCTCGCCATCCGTGCCGAGGACGGGGGACCCGTGCTGTTCCGCCAGGAGCGCCTCGGCCGCCACGGCCACCCCATCGAGGTGCTGAAGTTCCGCAGCATGCCGGTCGAGCACGACGGCGACACGGTGTGGTCGGCCGAGGACCGCTCCACGAGGGTGGGGCGCTGGCTGCGGCGTACCAGCCTGGACGAGCTGCCGCAGCTGTGGAACGTGCTCCGCGGGGACATGTCCCTGGTCGGCCCCCGCCCGGAGCGTCCCCTCTTCGTCGACAGCTTCGACAGACGCATCCCCGGCTACGACGACCGCCATCGCCTGCCCGTGGGCGTCACCGGCTGGGCCCAGGTGAACGGGCTGCGCGGCGACACGTCGATCCCCGAGCGGGCCCGCTTCGACAACTTCTACGTCGAGCACTGGTCGCTGTGGTTCGACATGAAGATCCTGTTCGCGACGGCGGCGGCGGTCCTCCGTGACGTTCTCCCCGGCCGGCGTGGCGCCGAGGACTGACGCCTCGGGCCGCATGGGCCCGGGGGCCCGGGGCCGCGTGCTGGTGGCCACGGTCGTGCTGCTCGCCGTCGCCTGCACGGCCGGACGCCCCTCCGCCCCGGGCGGCGCCGACAGCCGCGGCAGGCGGCCGTTCAGCGCCGACAGCCCGTGGAACGCCCGCATCCCCGCCGACCCGGTGCTGGACCCCGGGACCGAGCGCATGGCGGGCTACCTGGCGCGGAACGGTCCGGGGGTCGCGGCGCTGAGCGAGTTCGGCGTGCCCGTCTACGCCGCGGGCGCCTCGACGCCGCGGTATCCGGTCGCCTGCCGGGCCCCGTGGGGCGTGTGCGACCTCGCGCGACAACCGGTCCCCGTGCCCGACGGGGCCCGCCCGGCGCCGGGCTCGGACGCGGCCATGGTCGTCGTCGACTGGGCCGAGCGTCGCTCGTATGAGTTCTGGGAGGCCGAGCGGCTGCCCGGAGGCGGCTGGACGGCGGGCTGGGGCGGCGTCGTGGACGTCGAGGGCGACGGGCACGCGCCCGGCGGCACCCTGCCCACCGGCGCCGGGGTGTCCCGTCTCGCCGGTGTCGTGCGCGCCTTCGAGCTCGAGCGCGGCCGCATCCCCCACGCCCTGGTGTTCTCGACCGACAACGCCTGCTGGGGGGGCCACCGCTACCCGGCGACCAAGACCGACGGCACGTCCGGCAGGCCCGACTGCATCCCCGAGGGCGCCCGGGTCCAGCTCGACCCGCGGGTCGACGTCGCCGCCCTCTCCGGCGTCAGCCCGGCCGAGCGCATGGTCGCCGTGGCGCTGCAGCGCCACGGCGCCTACGCGATCGACAACGGCGGCGCGGCCATGGCGATCGTCTTCGAGACCCCCCGGGGCGCCCGGGGCGCCTACGCCCGGGCCGGGCTGTCACACGACTACCAGGCGCTGGCCGGCATCCCGTGGCGCCGCCTGCGCGTGCTGCGCCGGTGGGACGGGGGCTGAGGCCCGCCGGCGCTCACTCCCACTCGATGGTGCCGGGCGGCTTGCTGGTGATGTCGTAGGCGACCCGGTTGACGCCGGGCACCTCGTTGATGACCCGCGTCGCGATGCGCTCCAGCACCGCCCAGTCGATGCGGGCGAAGTCGGCGGTCATGGCGTCCTCGCTGGTCACCGCCCGCACGATGACCGGGTGCCCGTAGGTCCGCGCGTCGCCCTGCACGCCGACGCTGTGGATGGCCGGCAGCACGGCGAAGGCCTGCCAGATGTCGCGCTCCAGCCCGGCGCGGCGCAGCTCGTCGCGCACGACGAGGTCGGCGGCGCGCAGCAGCGACAGCCGCTGCGCGGTCACCTCGCCGATGACCCGCACCGCCAGGCCCGGCCCGGGGAACGGCTGGCGCCACACCATCGCCTCGGGCAGCCCGAGCTGCCGGCCGATCTCGCGGACCTCGTCCTTGAACAGCCACCGCAGCGGCTCGACGAGCGCGAAGTCCATCGTCTCGGGCAGGCCGCCGACGTTGTGGTGGCTCTTGATGACCGCGGCGCCGCCCGTCCCCGACTCGATCACGTCGGGGTACAAGGTGCCCTGCACGAGGAAGCTCGCGCCGGGGGCGTGCTCGCGCGCCGCGTCCTCGAAGGTCCGGATGAACTCGCTCCCGATGCGCTTGCGCTTGACCTCGGGGTCGGTGACGCCGGCGAGGGCGTCCAGGAAGCGCTCGGCCGCGCGCACCGTCACGAGCTTGGACTCGAAGTGCCCCCCGAAGGCCTCCTCGACCTGCTCGGCCTCGCCGGCGCGCAGCAGGCCGTGGTCGACGAACACGCACGTGAGCCGGTCGCCGATGGCCTCGTTGACCAGGGCGGCGGCCACCGCGGAGTCCACGCCCCCCGACAGCCCGCACACGGCGGTGGCGTCGCCGACCCGGGCGCGGATGCGCTCGACGGCCGTCCCGATCACCGAGTGGGCGGTCCATTCAGGCCGGGCGCCGGCGTGCGCCAGGAAGGCCTGGATGACCTCCCGTCCCCGCGGGGTGTGGCTGACCTCGGGATGGTACTGGACGCCGAACAGCGACCGGTCGGGGTCCTCGAACGCCGCGACCGGGCTGGCGTCGGTGGCGCCGACGACGCGGAAGCCCGGAGGTGCGGCCACCACCGCGTCGTTGTGGCTCATCCAGACGGTCTGGGCGCCGGGCTGCCCGCCGAGCAGGACGCTGTCGGTCGTCGCCCGCAGGCCGGTGCGGCCGAACTCGCTGCCGCCGGTGCGCGCCACCTCCCCGCCGAGCAGCCCGGCCATCAGCTGCTGGCCGTAGCAGATCCCCAGGACCGGGACGCCGGCGTGCAGCAGGCGCGGGTCGATGCCGGGCGCGCCCTGCTCGTGGACCGACTTGGGGCCGCCGGAGAGGATGACGCCGACGGGGCGACGGGCGAGGACCTCCTCGACGGGGATGGAGTGGGGGACGATCTCGGAGTAGACGTTGCACTCGCGCACGCGCCGCGCGATCACCTGCGCGTACTGCGCGCCGAAGTCGACCACCAGGACGGTGTCGAAGTGCTCGCCGGCGGTGGTGGCCACGGGGTCCTCCGGGGTCGGGTGCGCGTTCGGTGGCCGCGTCATCGCCCGGGACCGGTTCGCCGCGGCGTCGAGCGGAACGCGTCGACGATCCGCTCGAGGTCCGCGTCGGTCAGTCCCGACCCGCTGGGCAGGCACAGTCCGTGGCGGAACAGCTCCTCGGCCACCGCCCCGCCCACCACCGGGCAGCCCGAGAAGGCGGGCTGCAGGTGCAGCGGCTTCCAGAGGGGACGGGCCTCGATGTCGGCGCTCTCCAGGTGGACCCTGACGTCGTCGCGGGAGGCCCCGAAGCCCCGCGGGTCGATGGTGACGCACGTGAGCCAGCGGTTGGAGCGCCCGTAGGGCGCCTCGGGCATGAAGGACACGCCGGGCAGCTCACCCAGGGCCCGCCGGTACGAGGCGTTCGTCGCGCGGCGCCGCTCGACGCGCTCGTCGAGGTCGGCCAGCTGGCCCCGACCGACGGCCGCCAACAGGTTGCTCATGCGGTAGTTGTAGCCCAGCTCGCTGTGCTGGTAGTGCGGCGCCGGGTCGCGCGCCTGCGTCGCGAGGAAGCGCGCCCGCGCGGCGTGGTCGGGGTCGTCGGACAGCAGCATCCCGCCACCGCTGGTGGTGATGACCTTGTTCCCGTTGAAGGACAGGACGCCCATCGCCGCCAGCGACCCGGCGGGGCGGTCCCGGTAGGAGGCCCCCAGCGACTCGGCCGCGTCCTCGACCACCGGCACGCCGTAGGGCTCGCAGGCCGCGTTGATGCGCTCGTAGTCGGCGCACTGGCCGTACAGGTCCACGGCCACGACGGCCTTCGGGAGCCGGCCGGCGCGGGCCCGCGAGGCCAGCTCCCCGGCGAGCAGATCGGGATCCAGGTTCCAGGTCGCCTCGTCGCAGTCGACGAAGACCGGCGCCGCCCCCACATAGGTGGCGGCGGCGGCGGTGGCGACGAACGTCAGCGTGGCGGTCAGCACGTCGTCGCCATCCCGGACGCCGAGGATGCGCAGCGCGAGGTGCAGCGCCGCGGTGCCGCTCGACAGCGCCACGGCGTGGGCGACCCCCGTGCGGGCGGCGATCTCCCGCTCGAAGGCGTCCACATGGGGCCCCAGCGGAGCCAGCCAATTCGAGTCGAGCGCGTCGAGCAGCAGCGCCCGCTCGCGGCCGCTGACGTGCGGCGGTGACAGGTGGATGCGTGAGGTCGTCAGTGGCAGCCGAGACCCTGGGGTTCCTGGCGGACCGATCCCTTGTATGACGTCACGACCGGCCTGTCAACGAGGCCCGGGCTTCCGCTCAGCGCCTGGCGCGGGCCTCACGCACCGTGGGACGGCGGGCGACGGACCAGCCCGGCCCGCCGTCGCTCGACCGGTTGAACACGTACCCGAAGATGGGCGTGCGCGTGTGCGACAGGCGGGCGTGCGCCTCCTCGAGGACCTCCATCGGCGTGCCGTGGTCGACGACGATGACCAGGCCGTCCACCTCGTCGGCCATGGCGAACGCGTCGGTGAAGTGCATCATCGTCGGGGTGTCGACCAGCACGAGGTCGGCCTGGCCCTTGATCCGCGTGAGGGCCTGGCTGAACGTCGCGCGGCGGAAGAGCCCCGGGCCGTGGCGGCCGTCCGGCTCCCCGGCGGGGATGAGCGAGACGGTCGAGCGCTCGTCCCCCATGGGAAGCATGCAGTCCTCGACGTCGACGTGGTCCGACACGAGGTCTGTCAGGCCCCGATGGCCGTCGACGCCGGCGAGCGCGGTCAGGCCCCGCGTGCGGATGTCGGCGTCGACGGCGACGACTCGGCTGCCGTTCATGGCCATGGCCGCGGCGACCATGCGGGTCGTCGTCGTCTTGCCGTCGCCGTGGGCCGGGCTGACGACGAGCAGGGTCGTGGGCCCACGCTGCTCGATCGCCGCCTCCAGCGAGACCACCACGAAGTGGTAGGCCTCCGCCGCCTCGGTCGACAGGTCGGCGAGCTCGGGGACCCTCGTGCCGGCGACCTCGAACCGCGGGATCTCGCCGAGCAGCGGTGCGTTGAGCACGGTGGCGGGGTCGTCGGGCGACGCGGCCTTGCGGTTCCGACCGGCTCGCCACCAGGCGATCACGGCGCCGATCACGAGGCCGAGGATGCCCATGATCCAGGCGTCACGGACCGGCTTCGGCTGGGACGGCGCCCGGGGGCGCGTGGCGTCCTCCCGGTACTCCACGCCGTCGCCGACGAGGAACGCCTCCGTGCGGATCTGGTCGGCCTGGGTGTCGAGCTCGACGAGCCGCGACAGGAGCGCCTCCATCTCGGACAGGGCGCTCGCGTCCGTCGCGGCGCTCAGAGAGCGGATGCGGGTGAGGAGGCGCTGGCGGATCGGCACGAGCTGTGCCAGGGCGGCCTCAGCCTCCTCCCGGGTGGTCGAAGCGGAGACGGCCTGGTAGGCGTCGGCGGCGGCGTTCGCCAGCCGGGCCGCCTCGCCGGGGCTGGATCCGCTTCCGGTGATGGCCAGGGTGGCCACTTCGGCGTCCGGGGTGACGGTGAGGCGCTTGCCCAGCCCGCCGGCGTCGACGCCCTCGAGCAGCTTGGCGGCCCTGGCCAGCACCGCCGCGCTCGTCACCCGGTCGGCCTGCCGGAGCGTGAACGTGGTGACCGACTCGGGGTCCTCGAACGAGCCGCTGTCCTCGCCGAACACCGAGGACGCGGTCGGGTCGGACAACGTCAGCGAGGCCGTCGCCTCGTAGAGCGTCGGCTGCAGTGAGGACAACGCGAAGCCGACGATCGCGCCGATCACCGCGGCGACGGCGACCAGCCAGCGGTAGCGCCACAGCGACTGGACCAGAGGAGGCCCGAAGTCTGCGTCCTCGTACGTGGTTGCGGTTTCCATGCGAAACTCCCTGGGCGGCCCGCCGCCGCTCAGCCCGATGCTGTCTCCCCGACTCCACCATAATGGTGCGCGACGGCCCGGTCGCCGGTCAACTGTCCGTGCAGGCAGGTGGACGGTGCGTGCCAGGGTGGGATGGGGGCCGGCCTCAGCGACCACCCATGCCGACGCCCTGCTGTCGCTGGTAGTGCTTGCCCTCGCTCTGCAGGCTCGGCGCCACCATCACCTCGGCGCGCTGGAAGTCCTTGATCGTCGCGTAGCCGCAGGTGGCCATCGAGGTGCGCAGCGCGCCGAACAGGTTGCGGGCGCCGTCGTTCTCCGCCGCCGGGCCCACCAGGATCTCCTGCAGCGTGCCGAGCTGCTCGACGCGCACCCGCGCCCCTCGAGGCAGCTCCGGGTGGAAGGTCGCCATGCCCCAGTGCCAGCCGCGCCCGGGCGCGCCCGAGGCGCGCGCCAGTGGTGAGCCGAGCATGACCGCGTCGGCGCCGCAGGCGATCGCCTTGGCGACGTCGCCTCCCGTGCGCATCCCGCCGTCGGCGATGACGTGCACGTAGCGGCCGGTCTCCTCCATGTGACGGGCGCGCGCCCCGGCGGCGTCGGCGATGGCCGTCGCCTGCGGGACGCCGATGCCGAGTACCCCGCGGGTGGTGCAGGCGTTGCCCGGCCCGACGCCCACAAGGATGCCGGCCGCGCCCGTCCGCGCCAGATGGAGCGCCGAGGCGTACGAGGCGCACCCGCCGACGATGACCGGGATGTCGTAGCGGGCGATGAACTCCTTGAGGTTC
>JAHWKQ010000210.1 GCA_019347785.1 Actinomycetota bacterium | reverse complement strand
CACTACGGGTCGAAGTCCGGGCCCCTGCAGGCCAAGCGCCACTTCGTCGCCCGCTTCCACGAGGAGGACGTCACCGCACCCGACGACGGCGGCGAGCCTCACGTGGACCTGCAGGTCGTCGAGACCCGCTTCGCCCTCCACGCGATGATCAACGACGCGCTGCGGGCGGCGGACGTGCGGCTGAACGCCCTGGGACCCAGGGCCCGCAAGAAGATCGTCACCCGGACGCGGCGCCGAGCGATCGCCGACGGCCAGGACTGGTACTGGCGCGTCCGCTGGGACGACCTGCCCATCAACGTCGAGGGCGCGGCGTTCCGCCCCGACGGGGCCGTGCTGCTGGGCCTGCGCTATCCGGTCACCGTGGACGGGCATCCGCTGGTGGTCGAGGTCGAGGGCATCGACCGGCTGTTCGAGACGACCGGCGACGCGCCCGAGGTCCGGGGGGTGTGGGAGGTGCGCGGTGTGGGCGCACCCGACGAGCTCACGGGCGTCCGTGACCTGCACATCGAGGGCGAGGTCCTGCACCTGCTCGTGGGCAACATCGACGCGACCGGCGTCGGCAGCGTCCTGCTCGAGGACCATCCCGAAGGCGCCGGGGCCCGCTCGGCCCACTGGCGGGCCAAGCTGCCCGCCGGACGCCACGGCGGGGCCGTGACCGCCACGCCGGTGCACTCGTTCGGCGACCTGGAGCGCGTGGAGGGGATGGCCGTCGACGGACACGGCGACTTCTACTACGTCTCCGACGAGGACGACCGGGTCAAGACCCGCTTCACCTCCACCAGCTTCGGCTGAGCGGCGGTCCGCTACCCGCGCTCCTCCCAGCGGGGGCGGACCCGGACGGCGACGTCCAGCGGGGTGCCCTCGAACCCGAAGGCGTCACGCAGCTTGCGCTCGAGGTAGCGCACGTAGCCGCTGGGGACCGGGCCGGTGCCGAAGACGCGGAAGGTCGGCGGCGCCACGGACGGCTGGGTGACGTAGCGCAGGCGCACCGTGCGCCCGGCGTGCGACGGCGGCGCCGATCCGGCCACGGCGTCGCGCAGCCAGCGGTTCAGCTCCGCGGTCGCCACGCGCCGGCGCCACTGGCCCAGCGCCCGCTCGACGGCCGGCAGCAGACGGGCAACGCCCCGGCCGGACAGCGCCGACGTCCGCACCAGCGGCGCGAAGCCGACGAACGACAGCAGCCGGTCGCCCTGGCGGTCGAGCCGCTCGCGGCGGTCGGCGTCGACCAGGTCCCACTTGTTCAGCGCCAGCACGAGGGCACGGCCCGCATCGAGCACCTGGCGGGCCAGCCGCTGGTCCTGCTCCCCCACGGCCTCGGCGGCGTCGAGCACGAGCACGGCCACCGCCGCGCGGTCCAGCGCGCGCGCCGTGCGGACGCCGCTGTAGCGCTCGGTCGGCGGCCCCCGCCGGGCCCTGCGCCGCAGCCCGGCCGTGTCGACGAAGCGGTACACGCGGCCGTCACCGGCGCGCACGACCGTGTCGACGGCGTCACGCGTGGTCCCGGGCCGGTCGTGGACGATCGCCCGCTCCTCGCCCACCAGACGGTTGAACAGCGACGACTTGCCCACGTTGGGCCGGCCCAGCAGCGCGATGCCGGGCGCCTCGACGTCGTCGGCCGGCGAGCGGTCGAGCGCGCCCGTGTCGGCCAGCCGCTCGGTCACCAGGTCGAGCAGGTCGCCGGAGCCCAGCCCGTGCAGCGCCGACACCGGGACCGGGTCCCCCAGGCCCAGCGCGTACAGCGACGCCAGCTCCCCGGCGGCGACCGCCGGACCGGGGGTGTCGACCTTGTTCGCGACGAGCAGCACCGGCACCGAGGCGGCCCGCAGCCAGCGCGCGACGGCGGCGTCCTCCTCGGTGACGCCGACCGCCGCGTCGACGACCAGCAGCGCGAGGTCGGCGGTGCGCGTCGCCGTCTCCGCCTGCGCCGCGACGGCCGCGTCCAGGTCCCGGGCGCCCGGGCGCCAGCCGCCGGTGTCGACCAGCGCGAAGCGGTGCCCGCGCCACCGCGTGTGGTGGGCCGTGCGGTCCCGGGTGACCCCGGGGCGCTGCTCGACGATGGCGTCACGCCGCCCGCTGAGGCGGTTGACCAGCGTCGACTTGCCCACGTTGGGCCGTCCGACCACGACGACGGCCGGCGGCGACGTCACCGTCGCCCGCCCGCGCGCGCCACCCGCCGCACGAGCCCGGCGAGCTCGTCGACGACCGCCTCGACCGAGCGCCCGCTGGTGTCGACGACCACCGCGTCGTCGGCCCGGCGCATCCGCGCGGCGTCCCGGCGGTCCCGCGCCCGCAGATCGGCGATCTGCGCCGCGACCGCCGCGCGGTCGGCGACCCCCTCCTGCCCCGCCCTGCGCCGTGCCCGCTCGGCGGCGGCGGCGGTCAGCCACACCTTCAGCTCGGCGTCGGGGACCACGACCGTGCCCGCGTCGCGTCCCTCCACCACGCCGCCGGCGACGGCCTGGGCCCGCTGGCGGTCGAGCAGGGCCGCGCGCACACCAGGGTGGGCCGACACCGCCGACACGGCCGCGGTCACCCGCCGGCCCCGGACCTCTTCCTCGACGTCATCGCCGTCGAGCAGGGTGCGGTCGTCACGGCGCTCGATGCGGGCGGCCCGGGCCACGCGGGCACAGGCCTGCCCGTCGCGCACGTCGACGCCCACGCGCAGGACGGCCAGCGTCGCCGCCCGGTAGAAGGCGCCGGTGTCGACGTGCGGCGCGCGCAGTCGCCGGGCGAGCGCCCGGGCGACGGTGGACTTGCCCGACCCGGCGGGCCCGTCGATGGCGACGGTGATCATCCGGGCTCCCACCGCCCACCCAGCGCCACCAGGTCGGCCAGGAACGAGGGGTAGCTCGTCGCCACCGCCGAGAAGCCGGTGACCCGCACGGGCCCGCGGGCGATGAGCGCGGCGACGGCCGCGCTCATCGCGATGCGATGGTCGCCGCGGCTGTCCACCGCCCCGCCGCGCAGCGTGGCGCCGGCGGGCACGTCGAAGCCGTCGTCGCGGACGTCGACGCCGACTCCCAGCGCCGCCAGCAGCCGCGCCACGCCCGCGATGCGGTCGGACTCCTTGACGCGCAGCTCCCCGGCGCCACGGACCCGCTGGCCCCCGCCGAGCGCACCGGCGACCGCCAGCACGGGCAGCTCGTCGATGGCCCGCACGACCAGGTCGCCCTCCACAGCCCCCGGGCCCAGCGGCGCCGCGTCCACGCGCAAGTCGCCGACGGGCTCGCCCGACCACTCACGGTCCGGCGCGCCGTCGAACCTGGCGCCCATCGCCCGCAGCACGTCGAGCGCGCCCGTGCGGGTCGGGTTGAGGCCGACGTCGCCCAGCTCCACCCGGCTGCCGGGGGCGCCGGTCGCG
>JAHWKQ010000209.1 GCA_019347785.1 Actinomycetota bacterium | reverse complement strand
CACCATGAACCCGCCCATCATGCCGCCGTCCATCATGTCGCGACCTCCCATCATCCGGTCCATCATGTCGTCGTCCGTCATCTGCTCACCGGGCCCGAAGTTGCGGGGCCCCTCCGGCAAGGACGCGACGTAGGCGACGACGTCATCGGTCTGTTGGTCGGTGAGGCGCTCGGCGAACGCCGGCATCGGCGGCGTCGTGTCCCGCCCGTTGCGGACGGTCACCTCCACCCCTTCCCGCGTCAGCCGCTCGACCGCGCCGCGCAGCGACGGGTGCATGCCCATCATCCCCGCGGCATCCGCGCCGTGGCACATCGCGCAGTTGACCTCGAAGACCTCCCGGCCCGCCTGGACGTCGCCGGGGGCGGCGGCTGCCGGGGGCGCCGAGCCGGCCGTTGCGAACAGCAAGGCGGCCGTGAACAGCGCCGCGCCGAGCGCCCTCACCTGTCAGGCCCGTAGCCTGCGGTCGAGCTCGCGGCGCAGCTTGCGCTCCGACAGCCGCCCGTAGCTGAAGGGCTCGCCGCCGAGGAAGACGCCGGGGGGGAACAGCACGCCGCCGCGCGCGGCCAGCCGTTGCCCCTCCTCGCTGGCCAGGTCCAGCGTCGCCACCGACAGGGGATACTCGCCGGCCAGCCGCTCGAGGATCGTCTTCGCAGCGTCGCAGGACGCGCACTGCTCCTGGGTCAGCAGCATGACCTCCATGGGCGCTACGAGTCCTGGCCGGCGCGCAGGTCGGCGAGCAGATTCTCGACCGGCAGGTACATCGTGTAGTCGGGCTCCCCGCCGTAGTCCGCGCGCCACTCGATCTGGCCGTCGGGGCCGACGAGGATGAAGCTGTGGCCGTTGTGCGAGCCGCCCATCATCCCGTACGAGTTCGTGTCGTACTGCCTGGACACGGCCAAGTCCCGGTCGGACAGCACCGGCGAGGAGATGCCCTCCAGCTCGACCTTCTGCTCGAGCGCGTCGAGCGGGTCGGTGGTGACGCTGACGATGCGGTCCACGCCGGCGGCCTGGAAATCGGCCCAGCGCGCCTCGATGTCGGTCAGCTGGTCCCAGCAGGGCTGACACATCAACCCCTCCTGGAAGTACAGCAGCACGGTCTCGCCGCGGTAGTCGTCGAGCGCCACGGTCCCGCCCGTGGTCGAGGGCAGCTCGAACGCTGGTGCCTGCTCCCCGGGTCCGGGGTCGCCGACCGCGAAGGCGTATTCCCCGGCCTCGGCGGTTCCGCCGGCACGCGAGCCACCGCTGGTGACGTACACCACGGCCAGGCCCGCCACCGCCACGATCCCCACCACCGCCGCGGTCACCCACGTCCTCGTCAAGCCCACACGTCGTTTCACGCTCGCGGACCCGCGGCGGGGCCGAGACGGGCTACGCGTGCTGGTCATGCGGTTCCTCCAGACCGCCGCGGGCCGCGGCGGGTTCGTGGTCGTCGGTTGCCAGGTCGTTGGGGGACACCTGCGAGATGGCTCGGTAGGCGAGTGTCCCGACGAGGGCCAGCACAAGCGGCGCGCCGGCCCAGTCGGGAATCCAGCCCAGCGCCCCGGTGACGGCGGCGCCGGCGCGCTGGAGCCACACAGCGATGTCGGCCTGCCAGTCGCTGGTCGCCGGCATGGCCTCGCCTTGCAGGGCGATGGCGACCGTCGCGGCACCCATCACCGCCAGCAGCAGGCCGCTGGCCAGGCTGGTGCCCGAGAGTGTGCGCCGCAACGATCCGATCCGCCACGTGTAGCTGCGCGGGCGGAACAGCCGGCTGGACGTCCAGTCGCGACGTTCCCAGGCCAGCGCGAGGGCGAACAAGGGGGCGACCATGCCGAACACGTAGGCGCCGCCGAGGCCCAGGGCCACGGCGAACGACGACGACAGCCCCGACAGGGCGATCACGCCCGCCAGTACCGGCGCGCAGCAGGAGCTGGCGACGCCGGAGAACAGCCCGAGGGTGTAGACGCCGAGGGGCCCCTGGCGCGCGCCCGCGCGGCGGCCGGGCATGGGCAGGCTCATCCGGCCGCCGAGCAGCGTGTAGGCGGCCAGCCCGAGCATGACCGCCCCGCCGGCGAGGTAGATCGCGGTGTGCTCGGTCAGCAGCAGTTGGCGCAACGCCGCCGCGCCGAGGGCGATCGGCAGGATGACGGTGGCGATGCCCGTCGCGAACACGAACGTCATCGCGGTCAGCACCCGTCGGTTCTGGAAGGAGCTGGCGAAGTAGGCCGGGAGCATGATCGAGATGCAGCAGGGCGCGAACAGGGCGATCGTGCCCGCCACCACTGCGGCGATGACGGAGCCCCCCAGAAAGACGCTGCTGTCCACGGATTCCTCACAGGGCGAAGGGAGAAATGACTCTTACGGCCAATAGTATGTCGGCTGCTGGGGTGCACACCTTAGCCCCCCGAACCCGGTCGTCCTGCCGAGGCGTCGTGGCGCGGCCGTGACGGCCACCGCTTCACCACCTGGTCGGCCCCTGGCCGGGCTGTCGTTGGCGGTTCTGCTGGCGGTCTTCGGGATGCCGCCCTTTGAGCTCCGCGGGCCGCTGCCCTACCTGGGGACCATGGGGCCGCTCTACGGATGAGCAGGGGAGCGGCGGTGTTCACCCGCGGTGACCTCGCCCTGGCGTGGACCTACAACCCCGCCGTGCTGCTCGTCCCGGGCGCTCTCGCGGTCATCGGACGAGCCGCCCACGGGGTCGTCACCGGCCGCTGGCTCCACGTGGCCGTGCGCTTCGATGCACGCGGCCGCGTGGTCCTGGCGGTCGCCGTGGTGGTCCTCGCCGTCCGCCAGCAGCTCGACTGCAGCTACTGGCCCGACCGGCCCGTCCGGGCATCACTGCGGGCGCGGCGCGTACATGATCACCGCGACGCCGAGCAGGCAGATGGCGGCGCCGACCAGGTCCCACCGGTCCGGGCGGAATCCGTCGAACACCACCCCCCACGCGAGCGAACCGGCGACGAAGACCCCGCCGTAGGCGGCGAGGATGCGCCCGAAGTGCGGGTCGGGTTGAAAGGTAGCCACGAAACCGTACGAGGCCAGCGCCAGGGCCCCGAGGAGCACCGGCACCCAGCCGCGCTGCTCGCGCACTCCCTGCCAGACGAGGTAGGCGCCGCCGATCTCGGCGACGGCCGCCACGAGGAATAACACCACGGATCTGAGGATCGTCATGGTTCCCAACCGTAGGGGAGCGCGCCGTCAGTTCTTCGGCGAGGGCACGGGCGGCCTGATCGTGAGGGGCGCCCCGAAGTCGTAGTAGCGGTGGTCCATGAAGTGGCCGCGGGCGCGCATCTCGGCGCGGCGGGCCAGCCCGTCGTCGTCGACCCACAGGCGGTACCAGATCGGCCCGCTGGAGTGGTCGATGAAGAACGACACGACGTCGGTGACCACCCCG
>JAHWKQ010000208.1 GCA_019347785.1 Actinomycetota bacterium | reverse complement strand
GCGCCGGCCAGCGCCGCCTCGACGGCGCCGGCGACGCGGCCTCCGCGCGCGCGGTAGCGCCGCAGCTGGGCCCTGCCGTCCTCCGAGATGTCGTCGGCGCCCCCGACCATGCACACGGTCGGCGCCGCGCCGGCGTCCAGCAGCCGGCGCGCGGCCGCCACGCCGTCCCCGCCGTTGTTGCCCTTGCCGCACAGGAACGCCACGCGCAGGCCGTAGCGGCGGCCCCCGACGGCGAGCACCCCGCGCGCCAGGTGACCGGCCGCGGCCTCCATCAGCGTCGACGACGCCACGCCCCGGTCGAAGGCCCGCCGGTCCATCCCCTGCACCTGCTCGGGCGTGAACAGCCCGATCACCCGCGGGCCACCTCCTCACCGCCGCCCGACGCCACGGCGTTGGCGATGGCCAGCGCCCGGCTGGTCGTGATCGACACCTCGACGCGGGCGACCCCCAGACGGTCGGCGGCGCGCGCCGCCCCCGCGTGCAGCCGGACGTAGGGCTTGCCGGCCGGGTTGTTGAGCACCTCGATGTCGCGGAAGCCGAACCCGCGCACGCCCGTGCCCAGGGCCTTGGCGACCGCCTCCTTGGCCGCGAAGCGCCCGGCCAGGCCGCCGGGGCGCAGCTCACCCCGCCGGGTCGTGGACAGGGTCCGCTCGCCCGGGGTGAACAGCCGCTCGGCCAGTCCCCGGGTGCGCCCCAGCGCCGACCGCATCCGCTCGATCTCGACCGCGTCGACGCCCACGCCGACCAACGCCGTCATTCGACGGTGACCGTCTTGGCCAGGTTGCGCGGCTGGTCCACGTCCCGGTCCAGCCGCACGGCCATGTGGTAACCGAGCAGCTGCAGCGGCACGACGGTCAGCAGCGGGTACAGCAGCTCGTGGACCTCGGGGACGTACACGACGTGGTCGGCGTGGGCGTCGATCGCGGTGTCGCCCTCGGTGGCGACCGCCAGGACGACCGCCCCGCGCGCCTTGACCTCCTGGATGTTCGACAGCAGCTTGCCGTGCACGTGCCCGCGCGTGGCCAGGGCGACCACCGGGCCCCCCGCGTCGATCAGCGCGATGGGGCCGTGCTTCATCTCCCCGGCCGGGAAGCCCTCGGCGTGGACGTAGCTGATCTCCTTGAGCTTGAGCGCCCCCTCCAGCGCGATGGGCAGGCCCACGTGCCGTCCGACGAACATCACATAGCCCGCGTCGGCGAAGGAGCCGGCGGCGAGCTCGGCCAGCTCGCCCTCCTGCTTGAGCACCTGCTCCAGCAGGGCCGGCAGGGCCTCCATGCGGGCCAGGTGGTCACGGCACTCGTCGGGGAACAGCGCGCGGCGCGCCTGTGCCAGGTACAGGGCCAGGACGTCCAGGGCGACGATCTGGGTGGTGAACGCCTTCGTCGACGCGACGGCGATCTCCGGGCCGGCGCGGGTGTACACGACCGCGTCGGCCTCCCGGGCCAGCGAGCTGCCGACCACGTTGGTGACGGCCACGACCCGGGCCTGCTGGTCCCGGGCGTGGGAGGCCGCGGCCAGGGTGTCGGCCGTCTCACCGGACTGGCTGATCGTGACCACCAGGGTGTGGGAGCTCAGGATGGGGTCGCGGTAGCGGAACTCGCTGGCGATCTCGGCCTCCACGGGCACCCCGGCCCAGTGCTCGATGGCGTACTTCGCCACGAGTCCCGCGTGGTAGCTCGTGCCGCACGCCACCACGTAGACCTTGTCGACGTGGCGCAACTCGTCGGGGTCGCAGCGAAGCTCGTCCAGGACCAGGCGCCCGTCGGCGTCGGTACGGCCGATGAGCGTGTCACGCACCGCCTGGGGCTGCTCGTGGATCTCCTTGAGCATGAAGTGGGGGTAGCCCTGCTTCTCCGCGGCGTCGACGTCCCAGTCCACGCGGTAGCGGTGGCCCTGGGCCGGCGCCCCGCCCAGGTCGGTGACCGTGACGCCGTTCGGGGTCAGCGTGGCGACCTGGTCGTCCAGCAGCGCCTCGACGTCGCGGGTGTGGGCGACCAGGCCCGCCACGTCGCTGGCCAGCAGGCTGGCGCCGTCCATGCAGCCGATCACGAGCGGCGCCTCGCGCCGGCAGGCCACGATGGTTCCGGGCTCGTCGGCGTGGACGGCCGCGATCGCGAACGCGCCCCGGACACGGCACATCGCCTCCCGGACGGCGGCCGCGAGTTCGCCGCGGTAGCGGTCGGCGACCAGACAGGCGACGACCTCGGTGTCGGTGTCGGAGCGGAACCCGTGACCGCGGTCGGACAGCTCCTCGCGCAGCTGTGTGTAGTTCTCGATGATCCCGTTGTGCACGAGCGCGAGCCGGCCGCTGTCGTCGGTGTGGGGGTGGGCGTTGCGGTCGTTGGGCACGCCGTGCGTTGCCCACCGGGTGTGGCCCAGCCCCGTCGAGCCCGGCAGGGGCCGCTCGCGCAGCGCCTCCTCGAGGTTCGCGAGCTTCCCCGAGTGCTTGGCGACGCGGACCACGGGCGAGCCGTCGTCGGTGTCCATCAGCGCGACGCCCGCCGAGTCGTACCCGCGGTACTCCAGCGTCCGCAGCCCCTCGACGAGGACCGGCAGCGCCCACGCGCCCCCGGTGTAGCCGATGATGCCGCACATGGTGGGATCCTATCGATGGCCTTCGCCGCGCCCGGCGACGCGCGGCGCCTGTCGCACGCCTATGACCCGCCGCTGGGGGCGGCCCGGCCCAACGGCGGGAACAGCAGCGGTCCGTCGACCGCGTCCGGGTCGATGATGCCCTGTCCGGGGCTGCCGTGGGATGGCACGCCCGGCTCGGGGGCGGATGGGCTGTCGTGGTGGCTGTCCAGGAAGACCTGCGCGACGTCGGCGTCGAAGTCCTCGCACAGCTGACGGTGGCCCCAGGCGACCGTCGCGAAGCTCGCGCCGTCCGGCAGGTCGCCGGGGTACTCGGCGACGACGATCTTGCCGAGCCCCCCGTCGATGCTGTCGCGGGCGAAGTCCTCCAGGCGACCCACCGCGGCCGGGTCCGCGCTCGCGTCGTGCCAGAAGGCGACGTAGCCGTGCTCGAGGTTGTGCACGACGACGCGCTCATCGACGGGCTTGTCGTACACGCCGGTCATCACGACGCTGCCGATGTGGACGCCCGAGGAGCCGGGCCGCTGGGGATAGATCTCCTCCGGCGGGCTGGCGGCCAGTTGCGCCGCGGTCTGGAAGTGGCCCTGTCCCTGGCTGGCCATCTCCTGGATCGGGGTGCAGCCGAGCTCGTCCAGCCGGGCGGCCACCTCGCGGTCGCGGGCCTGGGCGTCCTGCCCCCGCGACAGGGTCTGTTGCAGCGCGAACCCGGCCAGGAGCGCGGCCATGCCCACCAGGACCGCCACCAGCACGAGGCGCCGGCGCCTGGCCTCCGCCGCGGCGGCGCGCTCGGCCT
>JAHWKQ010000207.1 GCA_019347785.1 Actinomycetota bacterium | reverse complement strand
ACGGCAAGCGCACCCCGATCGAGGACTTCCCGATCCACGGGCGCGGTGGCCAGGCGGACCCACTCGCCGCGCGCCGCGGCCAGCACCGCGTCGCGCGCGTCCGGCTCCAGGTCCGCCCCGGCCAGCGCCTCCTCCAGCTGGCTGCCGACGGCGCCGGGCTCGCCGTTGGCCAGCTCCGCCACCGCGCCGAGGTTGAAGCGGACGTACTGCTCCCCGGGCGCGGTGACGCGCACCTGCAGGACGTCCACGCCACCGATGGCGAGGCCCAGCGCGATGCGGTCGCCCTCGATGACGCCGGCGGCGGACGACCCGGCCAGCAGCGCGCCCAGCGGGCCCGCGGCGTCCCCGAACGCGGACAGGGCCTGGTCGGAGGCATCGACCGCGAGGTTGAACGCGACCGGCCCCTCCAGGGTCGTGGCCACGGCCTCCTCCAGCCGCTGCTGGCGCAGCTCCTGATCACCGGGACCGCACCCGCCCAGCAGCAGCGCCGCCACGGCCAGCGCTGCCAGCGGTCGGCGGGCACCCACCTCGCGCCGCCTCAGGTCGCGTCCCGCTGGCCCGGCAAGCGGCCGCGGTGGACCGCGACGATGCCGCCGGAGAGGTCCTTGACCTCGACCCCGGTCCAGCCGGTGTCGCGCATCCACCCGGCGATCGTCGCGCGGTCGGGCCACGCCCGGATCGACTCGGCGAGGTAGGTGTAGGCCCGCGGGTCGCTGCTGACGACCTCCGCAAGCCGCGGCAGCGCCTTCATCAGGTACTCGAGGTAGACGCGCCGGAACGGCCGCCACGTCGGCGCCGCGAACTCGGCGATCACCAGCCTGGCGCCGGGACGGGCCACCCGGGCGAACTCGCCCAGCGCACGTCGCGGGTCGGCGACGTTGCGCAGCCCGAAACAGATCGTGACCGCATCGACGCTGTCGTCGGCGAACGGCAGCTGCGTGGCGTCGGCCGCGACGAACGACAGGCCGATGCGTCCCGGGTCGGGGTGCCGCCGCAGCCCCTCCCGGAGCATGCCCAGCGACAGGTCCGCCGCGATGACGTGGCGCGCACCCCGCCGCAACAGCTCGACGGCCACCTCCCCGGGACCCGAGGCGACGTCGAGCACGATCGCACCCGCGGGTTCGGCGGCCGCGGCGGTCACTCGCCGCCAGTGCCGGTCCTGCCCCAGCGACAGCACGGCGTTGGCGAGGTCGTAGCGCCGGGCGACGCGGTCGAACATCGCCTGCACCAGCGCCGCGTCCTTGCCCTGCAGGCCGGCCGCCGGCAAGGTCGACGTGGCTGCCGAGGGGGCACTCGCCCCCGGTGCGGCCGGCTCGGTGCTCACCACGGGTCCTCACATCCACGGCACACTCGCACCGCGGCTGGCAGGCTAACGCCACGGCGCGATGGTTCGATGCACTGCACGGACAGGGCCACACGGCGACGACACTGACCGGGAGGCGACGTGACCGACGAGGAGCCCGAGCCCTTCCGCATGCCCGCCGACCCGGATGCGGAGGAACCGGCCACGCCGGACGACGACCAGCCCGAGGGCGACGTCGCCGACGAGGGGCCGCGCGCCCGGGCCGAGAGCATCGCCGACCTGATCAACGAGGCCGCGCGCACGGCGGCCGAGCAGGACCAGGCCGAGGAGCGGGGCAACGTGCCGCAGGACCGCAGCGCCGACGTCTGGGGCGAGCCGGCCGAGGCAGCCCCGGCCCACGGCACCGACGCGGTGTGGCAGCAGGCCGAGGACGACGCCGCGAGCAACGTCTGGGACCTCGACGAGGACGACGACATGTGGGGGTCGGCGGGGGCGCCGATCCACGAGCAGCCACCGACCGACGAGCCAACCGCGCCGCCAACGGCACGGACGCCGGGTGCGGACGCCGAGGGCCAGCCCGATGAGCACGACCAGCACGATGAGCACGATGAGGAGCCCGAGACCTTCACCTTCCCGGCCGGCCCCGACACCACCGCGCCGGCGGCGCTGCCCGACCACACCGCGGACGAGGACGAGGAGCCCGAGGCGTTCACCTTCGCGGTCACCGAGGACCAGCCGCTGGGGTCCGCCCAGCCGCCCGGTCCGGCGAGCGGGACCGCGGCCGAGGCCGACCAGGTGCAGGAGTGGACCGTTCCGGGCGCGGACGACGACGAGGAGGCCGACGTGAGCGACGAGGTCTGGACCTTTTCCGTGGCGACTGACCAGGAGACCCCGCTGGCCGACTCGGCCAGCCCGCGCGATGACGCCGGGTGGCACGACCTCGAGGCCGAGCAGGAGCCGGCCTGGGAGGTGTCGGACCTGACCCCGCGCGCTGGCGGTCCCGGGGAGGAGCCCGAGGCGTTCACCGCGGCGATCCAGGCCCACGAGGACGACGAGGACGACGACGCCCCGTGGACGTCGCCGGCGCTCCCCGACGTGAAACATGACGCGCCGTCGGACCACGTGGCCACCGCAGAGGTCCAGGACGCGCTGGGTGACCTGCTCGGCAACGGCGAACAGGATGCGCCCGC
Organism: Actinomycetota bacterium; assembly: GCA_019347785.1. GTDB lineage: Bacteria > Actinomycetota > Nitriliruptoria > Euzebyales > Egibacteraceae > JAHWKQ01. The sequence continues at coordinate 895 of JAHWKQ010000207.1, read as the reverse complement.
TGCCGCGACGCCCGCTGCCGCGACGCCCGCTGCCCCGACGCCGGCGGCCGCGACACCCACGCCCGACGACGTCGCCGGGGACGCCGGGCTGGACGACTTCGACCACCTCGACGACCTCGACGACCTCGACCACCTCGATGACATGGCCGCCGCAGCCGTGCCCACGGTCGGCCACGCGGACCCCACCCACCCCACCGGTGAGGACGCGTCCACCGACGAGGAGGACGACGTGGAGGAAGTGGAGGAGGAGGCGGCGGAGGTCGACCAGCCGCTGGACGCGCCCACCGCGGCCCGGCAGGTGATGGCGCCGGGTGCGGTCACGTTCTCGTCGAGCGGGAAGAAGAAGAAGCGCGGGCTGTTCGGCTGACGAGCGCGCGCCGTAGCCTCCGGTGGCGACCCCTGCAGGAGGCCACGGTGACCGAGCGCGCCCACGGGTTGGAGCCCGCCGACGCCGCGCTCGCCCGCGCCCTGCGCGAGGACGCCGGCGAGCTGCTGCCGCTGGAGGAGCTGGCCGAACGCTCGGGGCTGTCGCTGCCGCTGCTGGAGGCGCTGGCCCGGGAGGGGCTGCTGCCGGCGCGCGAGGACGGCCTGTTCAGCGCGCGCGACCTGGGACCGGTGCGGTCCGGCCTCGCACTGCTGGAGGCGGGCCTGCCGCTGGACGAGCTGCTGGGCCTGGCCCGCGAGGCCGACGCGGCGCTGGCCGACATCGCCGCCGACGCCGTGGAGCTGTTCCTCGGCTTCGTGCGCGACCCGGTCCGCGGCACGACCGAGGACGCGGAGCAGGCGGCGACGGCGCTGGTCGAGCGCTTCGAGGTCATGCTGCCGGAGGCCGAACGCCTGGTCGGCGCCCGCTTCGGGCAGCTGGTGCTCGCCGCTGCCCGCGAGCGGGTCGCCG
>JAHWKQ010000034.1 GCA_019347785.1 Actinomycetota bacterium | reverse complement strand
TCCTTTGACGCCGCGGGCGGACGTCGCGCACTCGAGCCGCCCGCGGAGAGCGCCCCCCCGGGTGCAGCGCAGCAGAGAAGGCTCGAGAGGAACCCTCATGACCACGGCATCCGGTGCCGTCCGCATCTTCGACACGACCCTGCGCGACGGCGAGCAGGCGCCGGGCATCAGCCTGGACACCAAGGAGAAGCTGGAGATCGCCGAGCAGTTGGCCCGGCTGCGCGTCGACGTCGTCGAGGCCGGCTTCCCCATCACCTCGCAGGGCGACTTCGAGGCGGTCAGGGCGATCGCCGACAGCGTCGGCACCCAGCCCGGCGCGCCCACCATCGCGGCCCTCGCGCGCTGCCATCCGGACGACATCGCCCGGGCGGGCGAGTCGGTCAAGCCCGCCACGCGGCCACGCATCCACGTGTTCCTGTCGACCTCCGAGGTGCACCGCACCGCCATGCTCCGCGGCGCCAGCGAGGAGCAGGTGGTGGCGCAGGCCGTCGACGCGGTGCGCCGGGCCGGGACCTACAGCGACGACGTCGAGTTCTCGCCCCAGGACGCCACGCGCACCGACGAGGGCTTCCTGCGCCGGGTGATCGACGCCGTGGTGGCGGCGGGCGCGACGACCGTGAACATTCCCGACACCGTGGGCTACGCCATCCCGCACGATTTCGGCCGGCTGGTCGGCGACGTCGTCGCCCGCGTCGGTCCGGAGGTGACCGTCAGCGTCCACTGCCACAACGATCTCGGCCTGGCCGTCGCCAACTCCCTGGAGGCGGTCCGCAACGGCGCCCGACAGGTCGAGGTCGCCGTCAACGGCATCGGCGAGCGCGCGGGCAACTGCTCGCTCGAGGAGGTCGTGATGGCGCTGGCCACCCGGGAGGACCTGTTGGGCTCGCCGACCGCGGTCCGGACGCCCGAGATCGCCCGGGCCTCGCGGCTGGTGACGACCCTGACCGGCTACCCCGTGCAGTTCAACAAGGCCGTCGTGGGTCGCAACGCCTTCTCCCACGAGTCCGGCATCCACCAGCACGGGGTGCTCGCCGACCGTCTCACGTACGAGATCATGCGGGCGGAGGACGTCGGCGTGGCGGGCTCGACGATCGTGCTCGGCAAGCACTCGGGGCGCCACGCGTTCGTCCGCCAGCTCGACGAGATGGGCTACGAGCTGTCGGCGGACGAGACGGCCCGGGCGTTCGGCCGCTTCAAGGAGCTGGCGGACCGCAAGGTGGAGATCACCGACACCGACCTCGAGGCGATCGTCGCGGACGAGATCACCACCGCCGCCGACGACGCCTTCGAGCTGGAGTCGCTGCAGGTGTCCGGCGGCACGGCCGCGGCGCCCACGGCGACGGTCCGCCTGCGGAGCAGGGACGCCGGCGCCGTGGTCGACGAGTCGTCCATGGGCGACGGGATGGTCGACGCGGCCTGCGCCGCCATCCGTCGGGCCACCGGCGTGGAGGCCAGGCTGGTGTCGTTCAACGTCGCCGCCGTCACCGGCGGCATCGACGCGCTGGGCGATGTGACGATCCAGGCCGAGGTGGACGGACAGCGGTTCACCGGACGGGGCGTGTCGACCGACGTCGTGGAGGCCAGCGCCCGCGCGTACCTGCACGCCATCAACAAGTCCGTGCGGTTGCGCCGGCGGTCCGCGGGCCCGGTGCCCCTGCGGACGCCCTGAGGGCGGCCCCGAGGCGGGGACCGACACAGTCAGGAGTCACCGTGACCACCATCAGGATCCAGATCGACCCGCAGCAGACCCCCGAGGAGGAGATGCGGCTGGTGGCGCGCGTCGCCACCGCCGTGGCGGAGACGACCGGCGAGGAGACGGTCGCGTTCGAGCTGCAGTCCAGCGAGCACGTCGTCGTCACCGGCAGCGTCGCCGACCGGATGCACTCGAGCTCCCGCTGGAGCGCCTGAGTCCCTCGGGGCCTCGACCCGCTCGTGGAGGCACTCCGGTGAGGACAGCCATGACCGACGCGCCGCGGACGATCGCGGAGAAGATCTGGGACCGTCACGTCGTGCGGCGGCGCCAGGGCGAGCCCGACCTGCTCTACGTCGACCTTCATCTCGTGCACGAGGTGACCAGCCCGCAGGCGTTCGAGGGCCTGCGCCTGGCCGGGCGGGGCGTCAGGCGCCCGGACCTGACCCTGGCGACGATGGACCACAACGTGCCGACGACGGACCGTCGGCTGCCCGTCGCCGACGAGCTGTCCGCCCGTCAGATGGACGCGCTGGCGGCCAACTGCGCGCAGTTCGGCGTGCGGCTGTTCGACCGCGGGTCGGACCGCCAGGGCATCGTGCACATGATCGGTCCGGAGCAGGGCCTGACCCAGCCCGGGATGACGATCGTCTGCGGTGACAGCCACACGTCCACCCATGGGGCGTTCGGGGCGCTGGCGTTCGGCATCGGCACCTCCCAGGTGGAGCACGTCCTGGCCGCGCAGACGCTGTCTCAGTCCAGGCCCGGTCTGATGGCCGTCGAGGTCGACGGGGAGCTGCCGCTCGGGGTCACGGCGAAGGACCTGATCCTGCGCGTCGTGGCCGAGATCGGCACGGACGGCGGCGCTGGCCACGTCATCGAGTACCGGGGGGAGGCGGTCGGCTCGCTGTCGATGGAGGGCCGCATGACCGTCTGCAACATGTCGATCGAGGCGGGGGCCCGGGCGGGTCTCGTGGCGCCCGACGAGACGACGTTCGCCTACCTGAAGGGCCGTCCCCGTGCCCCGCAGGGCGCCGCCTGGGACGCCGCGCTGGAGGACTGGCGGGGGCTGGTCACCGACGAGGGCGCGCGCTTCGACCGGGTCGTGCGCCTGGACGCGTCGATGTTCGAGCCCACCGTCACCTGGGGCACCACCCCGGCGATGAGCGCGCCGGTGACCGGACGGGTCCCCAGGCCCGAGGACACGCGCGACCCCGAGCAGGCGCGCAGGGCGCTGGCCTACATGGGCCTGGCCGGCGGCGAGGCGGTCACCGACATCCGCATCGACCGGGTCTTCCTCGGCTCCTGCACGAACGCCCGCATCGAGGATCTGCGGGCGGCGGCGGAGATCGTCGCGGGCGGCCGGGTGGCCGACGACGTCCGGGCGATGGTCGTGCCCGGCTCCTACCCGGTCAAGCTGCAGGCCGAGTCCGAGGGCCTGCACGAGGTGTTCACGGCGGCCGGGTTCGAGTGGCGCGAGCCCGGGTGCTCGATGTGCCTGGGGATGAACCCGGACATCCTGGCGCCGGGCGAGCGGTGCGCGTCGACCTCGAACCGCAACTTCGAGGGTCGCCAGGGGCGCGGCGGCCGCACGCACCTGGTGTCGCCGGAGATGGCCGCGGCCGCGGCCCTGGCCGGCCGCTTCGTCGACTGCCGGGGCGCGCGGTGAGGCCGGTGCGCGTCGTCACGGGCTCGATGGCGCCGCTGGACCGCGGCGACATCGACACCGACCAGATCATGCCCAAGCAGTTCCTCAAGCGCATTGAGCGGACCGGCTTCGGACAGTTCGTCTTCCACGACTGGCGGGCGCAGCCGGACTTCGTGCTCAACGACGAGCGCTACGCGGGCGCCAGCGTGCTGGTCACCGGGCCCAACTTCGGGTGCGGCTCCTCCCGCGAGCACGCGCCGTGGGGCCTGCAGCAGTACGGGTTCGAGGCGATCGTGGCCCCCAGCTTCGCGGACATCTTCCGCGGCAATTGCGCCACCGTCGGGCTGCTGTGCGTCGAGCTGGCGCCCGGCCCGGTCGAGCGGCTCATCGAACTGGCGAGGCGGGACCCGGCGGCCAGGCTGCGGATCGACCTGCCGCGTCAGACGCTGGAGGCCCGCGGGTCGGACGCCCCCGGCGGCCCTGCCCTGGTGCGCGAGGCGTTCAGCGTCGACGCGTTCACCAAGCGGCTGCTGCTGGAGGGCCTGGACGAGATCGCGCTGACCCTGGTCGACGACCGGGCGATCGCCGGCTACGAGCAGCGCCGGCCCGACTGGCTGCCGACGACCGGCTGAGCCGCACGCCGTCAGCCGAGGGCTATGCGTATGTCATGTCCTGTTAGGTACTGTCCTGTAGGCTTGCGGCGTCAGTGCTCTTGTGGTTCGGGCGCGGTGGGCCGGTGCCGGCCTCGACCCGTGGCCGTCGGGCGTGCATGACCAGTAGCCAACCCGCCGATCGCATCGGTCCCATGGGGCCACCGGGCGTCGCCGGTGGCGCGGTCACCACGGCCGTCGGGCCCGAGCGGTACGGGGCTGTCCTGGACCACCTGCGGGAGGTGGTCTTCGAGACCGACGCCCGGGGCTTCTGGACGTACCTCAACCAGGCCTGGGCCGCCCTGACCGGCCACCCGGTGGCCGACAGCCTCGGACGCCACTTCCTGGAGTTCATGCACCCCGACGAGCGGGCGTCCACGGTCGCGCTGTTCGAGCAGGTCGTCTCGGGGGCCAAGGACCACTGCCATCACGAGACGCGGCTGCGCACCGCCGACGGCTCGGACCGCTGGGTGGAGCTGCGCTCTGCCGCCCTGTTCGGGCCGGACGGCGTGATCGTGGCCCACGCCGGCACCATCCTGGACATCACCGAGCGTCACCAGGCGCACGAGCTGCTGGCCGAGCAGGCCCGCGTCCTGGAGTTGATGGCCTCCGGCGGGCCCGTCGACGAGACGCTGGGCGCCCTTGCGGGCCTGCTCGCGCGCCGCTGCGGGCTGGTCGTCAGCGTCGTCACGCTGCCACCTCCGCCGCGCCCCGTGGGCCCGCGGGCGGCTCCCGCGGCCTCGAACGGCGGGCTGACGGCGCTGGCCAGGCCCGACGGCGAGGTCGTGATCCGGCCATCGACGTTCGCCCCCGGGCCACTGGCGGCCCGGCGCCCGCTGGACGTGACCGAGCTCGCGGTGCACTCGCCGACCAGCGGGGCCCGGCTCGCCGTGTTCAGGCTGCACCGCGACGGTCACACCGCCGACCTCCCCGAGCCCGAGGCGGCGCTGGTTGAGCGCTGCGTGCACCTGGCGGCCATCGCCATCGAGCGCCGGCGGGCCGAGGACGAGGCCCGGCGGCTCGCGCTGCACGACCCGCTCACGGGCCTGCCCAACCGCACGCTCCTGGCCGACCGGGTGCACCAGGCCCTTTCGAGGGCGTCCCGCCGCCGGAAGCGGGTCGCCCTGCTGCTGTTCGACCTGGACCACTTCAAGATCGTCAACGACACGCTCGGCCACGAGGCCGGCGACCGGGTCCTGCGCCAGGTCGCCCTGCGGCTGGGCGGGACGCTGAGGGGGTCCGACGACACGCTCAGCCGCATCGGCGGCGACCAGTTCGTGGTCGTCCTGTGTGACGTCGATGCCGTGGATGGCGCCCAACGCACCGCCCACGAGGCCCTGGGTGTGCTGTCCGAGCCGCTGCGCGTCGACGACGCCGATCTGCAGCTGGAGGCCAGCGTGGGCATCGCCGCGTCGGGAGCGGACGCGGCCGACGCCGACGATCTGCTGCGCCAGGCGGACGTGGCCATGCGCCGGGCGAAGCGCCTGGGCACGGGCCAGGCTCTGTACGACCCGCGCTCGGACGACCAGCGGCTGCGCCGCAGCAACCTGGCGGTCGAGCTACGGCGGGCGATCGCCGCCGACGAGCTGGTCGTCTACTACCAGCCGAAGGTGGAGCTGGCCGCCGGACGCATCCTGGGCGTCGAGGGCCTCGTGCGCTGGCTCCACCCCCGGCGCGGCATCGTCATGCCCGACGAGTTCATCTCCGTCGCCGAGGCCAGCGGCGCGATCAGGCCGTTGTCCCTGTGGGTCCTGCAGACCGCGCTGGCCGACATGCGGCGCTGCCGGGACGAGGGCATGCGAGTCAGCGTCGCCGTCAACCTGTCGGCGACGCTGCTGCACGACTCCACGCTGCCCCGCCTCATCGACGAGCTGCTCGAGCGGGAGCGGACCGGGCGGGCCGAGCTCGAGCTGGAGATCACCGAGAGCGCGGCCATGGCGGATCCCGAGCGGGCGATGACCGCCATGTCCCGGCTGTCGGCCGAGGGCATCGCCTTCTCGATCGACGACTTCGGCACCGGCTACTCGTCGCTGGCCTACCTCAAGCGCCTGCCCGCGCGGTCCATCAAGATCGACCGCTCGTTCGTGCGCGGCATGGCCACCGACGACCGTGACGCGTCGATCGTGCGGTCGGCCATCGAGCTGGCGCACAGCCTCGGCATCGGCGTCGGCGCGGAGGGTGTGGAGAGCAAGCGCGTTTACCGGCTGTTGGAGGACCTGCGCTGCGACTACGTGCAGGGCTTCCACCTGGCCCGCCCGATGCCCGTCGGCGCGCTGGCCGCGTGGCTGCGCCGGCGGGGCATGGCGGCCTGACGAGGTCGGGCCCGCCCCGCGCCCGCGTCAGCGGTCGTTCCAGTGGGTCGCGCAGTAGGCGTCGCGCGCGCCGCTGTCGGGCGGGTTCGGCGGGGTCCCGTAGGAGCTGCTGGCCCTGATCGTGGTGGCCTCGTCGGCGGCCTGCCGCGCGACGCTGTCGGCGACCACCTCGCGCTCGGCGTCCGTCGCCTCCGCCAGGCGCACGGCGTTGCGCCAGGCCCGCTCCCGCCAGACGACGATCGACTGGAACAGCGCCTCGTCGTCCAGCCCGGTGCCGCCGACCTGCGCGTCGTCGATCGTGGGGTCGAAGCGCCGGGCCAACTCGGCCAGCAGGGGCTGCTGCACGCGCCGCAGGATCTCGTTGACCTTGTCGTGGTCGTCCTTGCGGCTGTCGCCCTCCGCCGTCGTCAGCCCGTGGGCCCTCAGCAGCTCGGCGAGCGCGAACGCGAGGTCGTGGTTGATGTGGGCGTTGATGCCCAGCAGCAGGTTCCCGGCGCCGGTGACCCCCTGCACGTCGGCCGCCTCGAACGCGATCCGCCATGCCGGAGGCACCGAGTCGCGCGTCCCGCCGTGCCAGGCGTCGTAGGCGCGGAAGTAGTACTCGGCGAACACCACGTCCTCGGTGTTCACGAACGCCGTGTCGTCGAAGAAGTCCGGCTGCTCCGCCACCGTCCGCCGGTACTCCTCCGTCGTCCGCAGGTAGGCCAGGGCGAAGATCGCGTCGTGGTCGCAGCTGGAGGCCAGCGGCTTGAAGCGCCGGCGCATCTCGCGGATGACCGCGTCGACGCAGCGCAGGCTGCCGTCGGGGCACCTCGCGGCCGCCGCCGGGGCGCTCACGCCCGTCACCGCCGCCGCCGGCGCCAGCACGACGGCCGCCGATGCCAGCGCGCACGCCAGTCGCCGCCCACCCCCGCGCGTCCCCATGGCCGGACCCCCCGTCGTGTGTTGATGGTGTCGCTCCACCACTGCCGGGAGGGATCCTTGCCTCAATGGACCACTTTGTCCACTTAAATGCTCAGTGAGCACAGGAGTCTCGACCTGTCGTCCGCCACGGCCGTCGGGTGCGGGCATGGCACCATGGCCGACCGACCCGGGACAGGAGCGCGCGTGGCGGTCAGCGCCCCCAGCGACACGAGCCGATCGACTCGCAGCGACAACCACATCGTCACCGAGGCCCTGTCCAAGACGTACCGGGAGCACGGCGGGACGCTCCGCGCGGTCGACGGCGTCGACCTGGTGGTCCGTCCCGGTGAGGTGTTCGGGCTGCTGGGGCCCAACGGCGCGGGCAAGACGACCACGATCGGCATGCTCACGACCCGCATCCTCCCGACTGGCGGCCGGGCGTCGGTCGGCGGCATCGACGTGACGGCCAGCCCGGCCGGCGTCAAGCAACGCGTCGGCGTCGTCCCGCAGACCAATACGCTGGACCGCAGCCTCACCGTGCGTGACAACCTGTACTTCCACGGGCGCTTCTTCGGCCTGGGCGCCGCGGGGGCCCGGTCCCGGACCGACGTCCTGCTGGGACGGTTCCGACTGGCCGACCGTGCCGGCGCTCGGGTCGACGCCCTGTCGGGGGGGATGGCACAGCGGCTGATGGTGGCCCGCGCCCTGCTGCACCAACCGGCCGTGCTGTTCCTGGACGAGCCGACCACCGGCCTGGACCCCCAGAGCCGCCTGGCCCTGTGGGACCTGCTGCGCGAGCTCCACGCCCACGGCCAGACGATCATGCTCACCACCCACCAGATGGAGGAGGCCGAGGTGCTCTGCGACCGGGTCGCCATCATGGACGGCGGGCGGATCCTGGCCCTGGACACCCCGGCCCGGCTGAAGCGCTCCGTCGGGACGGACACCGCCGTGGACCTGCGTGTCGGCGACGCCCGGGAGCTGCCCGGGCTGGCCGAGTCGCTGCGCACGGTGCCCGGTGTGGCGGGCGTCGACCTGCGCGACGGCCGGGTGCGGGTGGTCGCGCACGCCCGCGACGGCCTGGTGCCCCGCCTGGTCGCCCACGCCGAGCGGGTGGGCTACCACCTGACCGACATGTCGGTGAGCGAGCCCACGCTCGAGACCGTCTTCATCGCCCTGACCGGGAAGGACCTGCGGGAATGACGGCGCGTGCCGCCCCGGACGGCGTGAGCGCGAGCCCGGGGCCGCCGACGCGCTCGGTCCGCGCCGTGGCCACCTACGCCTTCGGGGCGCTGCTGCTGAGGGACCTGCACGTGCTGACCGGGGAGAAGGCGCGCTTCCTGGTCCGCACGGTCAGCCAGCCTCTGCTGCTGGTGTTCGTCTTCACGTATGTGTTCCCCGCGATCGGCCAGGGCTTCGACCCGACCGGCGGGCGCTCGTTCACCGAGGTCCTGGTCCCCGGCGTGCTGGCCATCACCGTGATGATCAAGGGCATCCAGGCCGTCGCGCTCCCGCTGGTGCAGGAGTTCGGCTACACGCGCGAGATCGACGACCGGGTCATGGCGCCGCTGCCCGTCTGGGCCGTGGCGCTGGAGAAGATCGTCGCCGGCGCCGCGCAGGGCCTGCTGGGGGCCGTCGTCGTCTTCCCGATCGTGTGGCTCGTGCCCGCGCAACCGCCCGACCTCGCCGTCTCCTGGGGGGCGCTGGTGGCCGTCTGCCTGCTGGGACCGGTGGTGGCGTCGGCCTTCGGGCTGGTGCTGGGCACCTACTTCGAGCCGGACACCGTGCCGTTGATGTTCAGCGTCATCATCCTGCCGCTGACGTTCCTGGGAGCCACCTACTACTCGTGGACGGACCTGGGCCCGATCCCGTGGCTGCAGGCCGCCACGCTGGCGAACCCGCTCGTGTACATCTCCGAGGGGTTCCGGCTCGCGCTGACCCCGCAGCTGCCCCACATGCGGACGGGGGTGGTGTTCAGCGCGCTCGTCATCCTCGTCGCGGTCGTGTCCTACGCCGGCGTGAAGGGCTTCGAGCGCCGCGTCCTCGGCTGACCCGTGGCACGAAGGGAGATTCCCGGTGGACGCGCGCACCGAACAGCCGCCGCGGCACGCGTGGTCGTGGCTGCAGCGCTCGCGCCCCGTGCTCGACGAGACCGCGCGCCGGCTGACCGGGCAGCCGCCGGAACCCGGCTTCGTCGACGATCTGCGTGCCCGCTACGCCGACGACGCGTTCGTGCGTGACGTCGTGATCGGCGCGGTCGTCGCCGTCGCGCTCGCCGGCCGCGTCCCCCGGCGCCGGCCTCCCGGCGCGGTGTGGGACCGCGGGCTGACCTGGTGGGCGGCCACCGTCGCCGGGGTCACCCCCGCCGAGCTCGAGGCGGCCGGGCGGGACGCCGGCGGACGCCAGGGGGCGCTGTTCGACGTCCACCCGCCGCGGCGGGAGCCCGGGCGGCCCAGGCCGGGGCCGGGGCCCGTCACCCCCGCCGCCGGCGTCGCCGCGCGGGCGGCCCTGCGCCGCGCGCTGCGCAGGCTGCTGCGGTACGCCGACGAGTCCGACCGCCTGCCCGCCGACGCGGTCCGGGACCTGCTGGCGCGCCTCGCCGGGGGCCGGCCGCCGGGCGGGCAGGACCCGCCTGCGCCGGGCGGCCCGGTAGCGTAGGGGGACTGTCCCAGCGGAGGTCTCGCGCTGCCCACGGAACCGCCGGCCGCCCCCGCGCAGGTGACGTTCGTCCCGGACGTCGTGCCGTCGCGTGGGCGCCTGGCCGTGTACGACCCGTCGGGTGCGTCGGGGACGCGGGCGCTGGCCGGCGCCGCGGCGCGCCTGGGCCTGCCGGCGGACCGGCAGGTCGAGATCCGGGTGGCGGTCGGCGGTCCGGATGGCGTCGAGATCCGGTCCCGCCCGGCGACCGCCGCGTCGCTGTCCGCGGGCCTGCCCGCGCTGCTGCGCACGCCGCTGGCACGGGGCCCGTCCTGGCGGCGCGGACCCGACTCGCGGACGTGCTGGTCGGTCGCGGCCCGCCTGGCCCGCGACCTCGTCGCCCGCCAACGGATCGCGCCGTCCCTGGCGGTCGACGGCGACGGCGACGTGCTCGGCGTGTGGCGGGCGCTGCCCGACGGCGACCCGGTGGCCGTGTCCGTCGCGGCGCTGGCGGAGGCGATGCCGCCGGCCGCGCACGCCCTCGCCCGCGGCGAGCGGTCGGTGTGGTCGGCGCGAGCGCTGGTGGGCGCCTTCCTGGACGCGGTCGCCGACGTCCTGGCCCGAGCCGGCCCGGCCGCCGGCGGGGCCCGTCCCCGGGCGCGCGTCCTGCCGTGGACGGCCCGCTGGCTGGAGGCGCTCGTCGACTCCGAAGACCCCCGCGTGCCGCTGGGGGAGGACGCCGCGGAGCTCGTCGCGGGCGTGGGGGCGTGGCTTCGGCCCGACCCCCCGACCGGCGGGGCGGCGCTGTGGCTGCGTGTGCGCGCGCCGGACGGCGGGCAGGAGCCGTGGCGACTGGAGCTGGGGGTGCGCGGGAGCGACGGCCGGCGCGTGCCGGCGTCCGCGGTGTGGGGCCTCTCCGGGCACGCCCGGCTGCGCCGGGCGCTGTTGCGGGGCCTGGAGCAGGCCGTCCGCCTCTTCCCGCCCCTGGGCGCCGTGATGGCTCAGGCGGCGCCCACGTCGGTCGACCTCGACGTCGACGCCGCCTGGTCACTCGTGCGCGAGGGCGCGGGTCTGCTGGAGGCGGCGGGCGTGCTCGTCGAGCTGCCGGACGGGCTGGCGGAGCGACAGCGGCTGCACCGGAGGCTGGCCGTCGGCGTCGGCCCCGCCCCGACCGGGTCCGGCGACGGCGCGGATCCGCCTGTCGCCGCCGGGATGACGAGGTTCCGTTGGGAGCTCGCGCTCGGCGACGACATCGTGGCTCCCGAGGAGCTCGCCGCACTCGCGGCCGCCAGGACGCCACTGGTTCGCTGGCGGGGGCGCTGGGCCCGCGTCGACCACGACGACGACCGGTTGCGCGACGTCGGCTCGACCGGGCAGCTGCCGCTGTCCGAGGCGCTGGCGCTGGCGCTGGGCGGCGCTGGGTCGCGGCGGGACGGGGCGGCCGAGGAGGTCCGGGCCGAGGGGGACGTGGCCGCACTGGTCGAAGGCGTGCGCGACGCGGGCCGGGGGCCGCCGCCGCCGACGACGCCGCCGGGGTTCGTGGGGCGACTGCGCCCGTACCAGCGCCGCGGCGTGGCCTGGTTGCAGGGCATGGGGCAGCTGGGGCTGGGGGGTGTGCTGGCCGACGAGATGGGGCTGGGAAAGACCGTCGAGCTCATCGCCCACCTGCTCGCGCGACCGGGGCCGTTCCTGATCGTCTGCCCCACCTCCGTGGTGGGCAACTGGCAGCGCGAGCTGCGCCGCTTCGCGCCCGGCGTCGCCGTGGCCCGCTACCACGGCGCGGACCGGCCCGCGAGCCTGGACGGCGTCGACGGCGCAGTGCTCACCACCTACGCCATGGTCCGCCGGGAGCTGTCCGTCCTGGGAGGGGTCCAGTGGGACGTCGTCGCGCTGGACGAGGCCCAGCACGTCAAGAACCCCGCCACGGCCGGGGCCCGGGCGGTGCGCGGGCTGCGCGCCCGGCAGGTGGTCGCGATGACCGGCACGCCGCTGGAGAACCGGCTGTGGGACCTGTGGTCGATCATGGACGCGGCCAACCCGGGGCTGCTGGGCGCCCGCGCCGGCTTCGGGCAGCGGTTCGTGACGCCGATCGAACGGCACGGCGACGCGGGCGCCGCGCGCAGGCTGCGCCGGGTCGTGGCGCCCTTCCTGCTGCGGCGGGAGAAGGGGGACCCCGAAGTCGCCGTCGACCTCCCCGAGCGGATCGACCGGACGGTGTCGTGCGCGCTGACCGTCGAGCAGGCGGCGCTGTACCGGGCCGTCGTCGACGAGGTCCTCCCGCGCGGCGCACTGCGGGAGGTCGACGGGATGCACCGCCGCGGCCGGGTGCTGGCGTTGCTGACCGCCCTCAAGCAAGTCTGCAACCACCCGGCCCAGTATCTGAAGGAGCCCCGGGGCGCCCCGCTGGCGGGGCGGTCGGGCAAGCTGGCGGCCGCTCGGGACATTGTCGGGGAGGTGGCCGACGCCGGCGACCGCGTGCTCGTGTTCACGCAGTACGTGGCGATGGGGCGTCTGCTCGTCGCCCAGCTGTCCGCCGACCTCGGGGCCCCGGTGGGCCTTCTGCACGGCGGCGTGGCCCCGCCCGCGCGCGACCGGATGGTCGCCGCCTTCCAGGGCGAGACCGAGGAGGTGTCCCCGCCCGTGCTCGTCGTGAGCCTGCGGGCGGGTGGGACGGGCCTGAACCTGACGGCCGCCAGCCACGTCGTCCACTACGACCGCTGGTGGAACCCCGCGGTCGAGGACCAGGCGACCGATCGGGCGCACCGCATCGGCCAGACCCGGCCCGTGCAGGTGCACAAGCTCGTCACGGCCGGGACGGTCGAGGAGCGCGTCGCGCGGCTGCTGGAACGCAAGCGCGCGCTGGCCGGCAGCGTCGTGGGCGCCGGTGAGACCTGGCTCAGCGAGCTGGACGACGCCGAGCTGGCCGAGCTGGTCGCGCTCTCGGGGGACGCGACCGTGGCGGAGCTCGATGACGACGACCCCGAGGCGGGCGGTGGTGCGCACGCGCTGGAGACGGTGGGTTGACGGGCGACGTGGCGAGCCGCTGGCGCGCCCTGCTGCCGCGCCTGGCAGCCGGCGGGGCGTCGGCGGCGGAGGTCCGCCGGGGGCGGGGGTGGGCGGGCGCGGGACGCGTCATCGCCGTCCGCGTCCGCCCCGGCCGGCTGACGGCCTCCGTGCAGGCGCGGCGGGCGACGCCCCGATCGGTCCAGATCGACGTCGCCGTCGTCGGAGACGAGCAGTGGCGCGCCGCGGCGGGTCAGCTGGCGGGGCAGGCGGGCCACCTGGCGCGGCTGCTGGCCGGGCGGGTCCCCGAGGGGCTGGACGAGGTCATGTCCGGCGCCGGCGCGCCGTTGTTCCCCGGCCCCGGACAGGTGCGGGCCGGCTGCTCGTGCGAGCGCCCGATCCCCTGTGCCCACGTCGCGGCGGTCTGGGAGGAGGCGGCCCGCCGCTTCGAGGACGACCCGTTCGAGTATCTGGCCCTGCGCGGCCGCGGCCGTCAGCGGCTGCTGGCCGAGGTCGCAGCGGCGCGGCCCGGGCCCACCGGTGATCCCGACGCGGTCGGCGTGGCCACCCTGAGCGCCGAGGGCTGGACGCGGGCCCGGGGACCGCTGGAGGACCTGCCGGGCGGCCACGGGGACCCGGCGGGCCACCCGGTCGCCGTGGTGCGGGTGCTCGGCGACCCGCCGTCCTGGCGCGGTGGCGCCAGCGCCTGGGACCTGTTCGGGCCCTTGATCAAGGCCGCGGCCGGGCGTGCCCGACAGGCCCCTTGAGCGGGGTCGTCGGCCCCCCCGCGGCGGGAGGAGGCTACGCGTT
>JAHWKQ010000033.1 GCA_019347785.1 Actinomycetota bacterium | reverse complement strand
CAGGCGCGGTTCAGGAGGCCGAGATCATCCCGGTCGGCCACTGAAGCAGCTGGCCTCTACGAGCGGAACTCTTGTTCAATTTGTACGGATCGGGGCGGCCGCTCGCCTCAGCAGCCTCGCCCACAGATCGGCGAGCCGGCCTGGATGACCGAGGAGGTCCAGTCCGATGCCGTAGGCGTGGAAGTGCGCGTCGATGAGGGCACGACGTGCTGTACCGACGAAGATCCGACAACCGGCCGCCGTCGTTGCGACGATCGTCCACTGCCGGCCAGCGGCAGCGAAGAAGTTCCCGTGGGCGTCAGCCCTGGGCCGTCGGCCACCACTGGAGCAGGCGCAGCGCGGCGAAGCCGGCCTGCATCGTGGCCCGGTCGTGCCCGGAGTGCAGGTCGATCCCCACTTCGGCGACCTTTTCCAGCCGGTAGTACAGGGTGGAGCGGTGGATGTGGAGGGCATCGGCCACCTCGCCGATGGCGGCGGCGTGGTCCAGGTAGACCTCGAGCGTCCCCGCGATCTCCGGCGCGTTCTCGGCCAGGTGCAGCAGTCGTGGGTCGACCCCGTCGGCGAGGGCCTCCCTCGGCATCTGCGTGAGGTAGCGGTAAACGCCCAGGGCCGCCCACGTCGCCACCGGGCGGTGCCGTCCCGTGCGCAGCGCCACCCGCGTCGCCAGCCGGGCGCGGCGGTAGGACTGGTGCACCGCCGACGGCGCCGCGACGGTCGGGCCCACCCCGATGACCACCTCGGCGTCGTCGGCGAGGCGTCGCAGCTCGTCCACCGCACGACCGATGCGGGGCAGGTCCAGCGGCATCGAGAGCTGGTCCTCGAGGCGCTCGCTGGTCCGCGGGTGCGGTCCGCCCGGCGGCGTGGCGTCGACGGCGACCACGGCGACGCCCTCGTCGGTGGAGGCGCCGCGCAGCTGCGACGTCGGATCCGGAACCCACCGCTGCGAGACGAACGCGCGGCGGGCCGACGCGGCGCGCCAGCCTGGCCCCGCGCACACCAGGGCCACGCAGCGCCGCGGCGCGTCGAAGGCGCTCTTGACCTCGAGGTTGACCAGGCCGCGCAGCCGCCGGTCCGGGTCAGCGCTGACCAGGTCGTCGACCATCTCGGCCTCGTGGGCCCTCGCCTGCTGCTCCAGGCGCATGGTGTGGCGCAGCGCCTCCTGCGCCTCCCCAGCGGCCGCCAACTGATCGTCGGTCGCATCGCCGCCGGGCAGGAGCACCCACGCGTAGCCGAGGGCGACGTCGTGGTGGCGGACCGGGATGCACAGCCGTGGCAGCACCTCGGCGCCCGGGTCGCCCGGGACCACGAACGGGTCGGCCCTGGCCGGCAGGTCGTAGTGGCGGAAGTAGTCCACGACCTTCTCACCGGTGGCGTGGCGCATGATGGTGTCCCGCCGGATCTTGTCCGTGAGGCCGTAGTGCGGGCTGTGCACGACGGGTTGCTGGTCGGCATCCTCCAGGACCACGGGCAGATCGAGCTCTTGCGCCAGCGCGTCGACGATGCCCTGGAGGGTCGGCACGTCCATGATCACGGCGATGCTACCCAGCAGACGCCGGCACGAGCCCGCCCGCTGGCGGAGCGATCAGATGCGCGTCCGACGCAAGCGGCCGATTATCCGATCATCGTCGGTGTGCTGGTGCGGCCGCGGTACCTAGCATCCCGCCTATGAGCAACGTGCTGCGCGGCGTCTGGCCGGCCGTGACCCTCCCGTTCACCGACGACCTCGCCTTGGACACCGAGGCGTTCGCCGACCACTGTCGCTGGCTCGTCGACCGCGGCTGCGCCGGCGTGGTCGTCAACGGCTCCCTCGGCGAGTACGAGGCCCTCACCACCGAGGAGCGACGCCAGGTGGTCACCACCGCCGTCGACACCGTCGGTGCCGACCGGGTCATCGCCGGCGTGGCCGGCAAGAGCGCGCCGGAGGCGCACGGCTGGGGCCGGCAGGCCGCCGAGCTCGGCTGCCCGGCGGTGATGCTGCTGCCCCCGACGTCGCACGCGCCGACCGACGACGAGGTGGTCGCCCACTACGCCCACGTCGCCACCCTCGGCCTGCCGATCATTGCCTACAACAACCCGTGGTCGACCCGCGTGGACCTGGTGCCGCCGCTCCTGGCCCGCATCGCCGCCGAGGTGCCGCAGGTCGTCGCCGTCAAGGAGTTCTCGCAAGACGTCCGGCGCGTGCTGCACCTGACCGACCTCTCCCCGGACCTGCAGGTCGTCTGCGGCTGCGACGACGTGCTGGTCGAGTCGGTCGCCGTCGGCGCGCGCGGCTGGATCGCCGGGTTCGCCAACGCCTTCCCCGAGCAGTCCGTCAGGCTGCTGCAGCTCGCCGAGTCCGGCGACGTCGCCGGCGCGCTGGCGCTGTACCGCGAGATGCTGCCGATCCTCCGGTGGGACGCCGACCCGCGGTTCGTCCAGGCGATCAAGCTCGGGCAGGAGGAGGCAGGCCGGTACGGCGGCCCTGTGCGGCTGCCACGCCTGCCGCTGCCCCCCGAGGACGAGGCGCAGGTCCGCGCCGACGCCAAGCGCGCGCTCGCCGCGGGGCGGGGCTGAGGAAGTGCGGGCCCGCAAGGTCTTCTCGGCGGTCGACACCCACACCGAGGGCATGCCCACCCGGGTGGTCACGTCCGGATTCGGGCACCTCCCCGGGGCGACGATGGCGGAGCGCAGCCACCACGTGGCCACCAAGCTCGACGGGTGGCGGCGCCTGTTGATGTACGAGCCACGCGGCCACCAGGCCATGTCGGGGTCCATCATCACCCCGCCGATCCACGAGGCCGCCGATTTCGGCGTGGTGTTCATCGAGGTGACCGGCTGCCTGCCGATGTGCGGGCACGGCACCATCGGGACCGTCACCGCCGCCATCGAGACGGGGCTGGTCGAGGCCGTGGAGCCGGTCACCACGGTGCGGCTGGACACCCCCGCCGGGCTGGTCGTGGCCGAGGCCGCCGTCAGCGATGGCGTCTGCAGCGCCGTCACGATCCGCAACGTGCCGTCGTTCCTGCTGCACCGGGACTCGCGCGTGGAGGTGCAGGGCCTGGGCCCGATCGCGGTGGACGTGGCCTACGGCGGCAACTTCTACGTGATCGTGCCCGCGACGGCCCTCGGCGTGCCGCTGGACCCGTCGAGGTCCACCGACCTCCTCGCCGCGGGCCTGCTGGTCATGGCGGCCGCCAACACCCAGCTCGAGATGGTCCACCCGGAACGGCCCGACATCGCGGGCGCCCACCACGTCCTGGTCACCGCCCCGGGGGACGGGGACGTGTCGGGGCGGGGCGCGGTCGTGATCGACCCCGGCTACCTCGACCGCTCGCCCTGCGGCACCGGCACGTCGGCCCGCATGGCCGCGCTGCACGCCCGCGGCGACCTCGCCCTGGACGTGCCGTACGTCCACACCTCCATCATCGGCTCGCGGTTCACCGGCCGGCTGGTGGAGCAGACCACCGTCGGCGAGCTGCCCGCGGTCGTCCCCACGATCACGGGTAGAGCCTGGGTCAGCGGCCTGAACCAGCTGCTCCTCGACCCCGACGACCCCTATCCCGAGGGTTTCCTGATCACCTGACCCCGTCCTTGGAGGCCATGCCATGAGCAACACCGAACAGCAGACCGCGCACCGCCCGACCGGCGTCTCGGTGCTCGCCGGCGTGGACGTCACGGGGAAGGGCGACACCTTCGCCGCCACCGCGCCGGGGGGTGGGCCGCTGGAGCCGACGTACCGGTCGATCACCCCGGCGCAGCTCGACGAGGCGGTCGCCGCCGCGGTGCAGGCGCGCCGGGCGCCGATCGACCTGGCCGCCTTCGGCGCGGCGCTGGACGCCGCCGCCGACGCCTTGGAGGAGGCCGCCGACGCGGTCGTGGCCACCGCCGACGCCGAGACGGCGCTGGGGGAGACGCGGCTGCGCGGGGAGCACGCCCGCACCGTCGCGCAGCTGCGGATGATGGCCGAGGAGGCCCGCACCGGCAGCCGCCGCGACGTCGTCGACGACCCCGCGGGCGACGGGCCGGCCGCGCCGGCGCTGCACCGCACATCCGTGCCGCTCGGCGTCGTCGGCGTCTTCGCCGCCTCCAACTTCCCGCTCGCCTTCGGCGTCGCCGGCACCGACACCGCCGCGGCGCTGGCGGCGGGCTGCCCCGTAGTGGCCAAGGCCCATCCCGCGCAGCCGGCCACCGCTGAGCTCTGCGGCCGGCTGGTCGCGGCCGGCGTCGCCGCCGCCGGGCTGCCCCCCGGGACCTTCTCGGTGGTGCACGAGTCGGGGTACGAGGTGGGGCAGGCGCTGGTGCAGCACGACGGGATCGACGCGATCGCCTTCACCGGCAGCCTGCGGGCCGGACGGACCCTGTTCGACCTGGCCGCCGACCGGCCCCGTCCCATCCCCGTGTACGCCGAGATGGGGTCGCTCAACCCGCTGTTCGTCTCGCGGCGGGCGGCGGCCGAGCGCACCGACGCGCTGGTGGAGGGCATCATCGACAGCTACCTCCTGGGCGAGGGGCAGTTCTGCACCAAGCCGGGGCTGATCGTCCTGCCGGATGGGCCCGACGGTCAGGCCGTCCTGGACGGCGTCGTCGCGGCGCTGGCCGAGCGGGCGCCCGCCCATCCGCTGCTCCACGCCGGCATCACCAGCGGCTTCACCGCCGGCGTGGCGGACGCGTCGGCGCTCCCGGGCGTGACCGCGGTCCACGCGCCCGCCGTCGACGGCGCAGGATGTCAGGCGGCGCTGCTGCAGGCCACCCCCGAGGCGGTCTTGGAGGAGGAGGCGTTGCGCCGCGAGATCTTCGGGCCGGTGACGCTCGCGGTGCGCGCCTCAGACGAGCAGGCCCGTGACATCGCCGATGCGCTGGAGCCTGCGCTGACCGCCTCGCTGCACTTCACCGACGACGAGACCGGGTGGGCGCGGTCGCTGGCGGACCTGCTGGCCCGCAAGGTCGGCCGCATCATCGCCAACGGCTACCCGACCGGCGTGCGGGTCAGCCCCGCCCAGCACCACGGCGGCCCCTACCCGGCCACGACCTCGCCGCTGCACACCAGCGTCGGGCTTGCCGCGGTTGACCGTTTCCGCCGGCCCGTGGCGTTCCAGTCGTTCCCCGACCGGGCGCTGCCATCGTGGGCGTGACGCCTGCGTGAGCGTCCACGTCGCGGTCGTCGGTGCGGGCATCATCGGGCTGGCCGCGGCGCGGGAGCTGGCGCTGCGGGGTGCGACGGTCACGGTCGTCGAGCGCCACCTCGCCGGAGCGGGGACGTCCAGCCGCGGCGAGGGCAACATGCTGGTCAGCGACAAGGAGAACCCCGCCGAGGCCCGGCTGGCCCTGCGCTCGTTGGCGCTGTGGGCGGCGTTCGCCGAGTCGTCCCCCGAGCCGTTCGAGTACCAGCGCAAGGGCGGCATCATCACCGCCGCCACGCCGTCCCAGCTGGTGCTCCTGGCCGCGCAGGCGGAGCGCCAGCGGGCGCTGGGCATCACCGCGTCGGTGCTCACCCCCGAAGAGCTCGCCGAGCGCGAGCCGAACCTGGCCGACGGCCTCGCCGGCGGGCTGTGGTTCCCCCAGGACGCGCAGGTGATGCCGATCCACGCCGTCCGGGCGCTGCGGCGGGCGGCTCTGGACCTCGGCGTCACCGAGCGCGTCGGGGTGGGCGCCACCGGTCTGGCCCGCCGCGCCGCTGGGGTGCGGCTGTCGGTGTCGGACGGCTCGAGCATCGACGCCGACGCCGTCGTCCTGGCAGCGGGGCCGTGGTCGGCTGCGGTCGCGGCGACGCTCGGCGGCGTGGCGCCGGTGTTTCCCCGCCGCGGCCTGCTGCTCGTCACCGAGCCGCTGCCACCGGGGACGGTGCGGCACAAGGTCTACGACGGCCGCTACGTCGAGGCGGTCGCGAGCGACGCGGCCGCCGCGCAGGTCGCTCCCGTGGTCGAGAGCACCGAGTCGGGCACCATCCTCATCGGCTCCACCCGCGAGGCCGTCGGCTGGGACGCCGAGGTCCGGTGGGAGCTCGCCGGCCAACTCGCCCGGGACGCGGTGGCCCTGTTCCCGGCGCTGGCCCGGGCGCAGGTGATCCGGACCTACCAGGGCTTCCGTCCGGCCACCCCCGACCACCTGCCCCTGATGGGACCGGACGTGCGGGTCGAGGGACTGTTCCACGACAGCGGCCACGAGGGGGCCGGGATCGGGCTGGCGCTGGCGTCCGCCGAGGTCCTGGCCGACGCGGTGCTGGACGGCCGGGTCGATCCTGTATTCGACCCCCGCCGGCTGGGCGAGATGGACGTGGGCGACCGCCTCGGCGCGCACCCACCGACCGCGCCGCTGTCGTTGCGCGCGCCCTCGCAGGGGATGTCGGGGGGTGTCGGCCGGTCCGGTCCCCCCGGCGGCGCGTCGGGAACCGGATCTCCGGCAGTGCCGCGCGGCGGCGCGGCCAGCACGATCGCGGCGGCGCTGCTGCGCGATGGCGTCCAGGCGTGGCGGACGACGCGGTTCCAAGGCCGCCCGCGGGGCCTGTACTGCGGGATCGGCCATTGCTACGACTGCATCCTGGCCGACGGTCACGGCGTGACCGTCCGTGCCTGCCTCGAGCCGGCGGCGCTCACGGCGGACGCCGACCGCGGGAGAGCGCACGCCGAGTTGGCCGACGTCCTCGACCTCGACGTCCTCGTCGTCGTCGCCGGCCTCGGCGGCCTGGCGGCGGCCGCCCAGGTCGGCGGGGCCGGCCGGCGCACCGCAGTCGTCGACCGC
Organism: Actinomycetota bacterium; assembly: GCA_019347785.1. GTDB lineage: Bacteria > Actinomycetota > Nitriliruptoria > Euzebyales > Egibacteraceae > JAHWKQ01. Next base: position 7,108 of record JAHWKQ010000033.1, on the reverse strand, counting down.
TACGGGACTGCCGGCGGGCAGATCGGCCGGCAGCCGGCCAGCGCCGAGGTCCCCACCGGCCCGTGGGCGGACCTCATCCGGCAGGGCACGGGCAACGCGACGCACCTGTGGGGCACGACCGTCCTTGCGCTCCGCCGCCTCGCGGCGGGCAGCGCCCGCCGGTTCGAGGCGCTGCTTCTCCGCGACGGTGCGCTCCAGACCGCCCGCGCCGACCACCTCGTCCTGGCGACCGGCGCTCGCGAGGTCGTCGCGCCCTTCCCCGGCTGGACGCTCCCCGGGGTCGTCACGGCCGGAGCGCTGCAAGCCCTGGTCAAGCGCGAGGGCGCGAGCCCGTGGCGGCGTGTGGGCCTGGCCGGGTCGGGCCCCCTGCTGCTGGCCGTCGCCGCCGCCACCCGCCAAGCGGGGACTCCACCGGCATTCGTGCTGGAGTCACAGCCGCTGCGCCGACTGGCTATCAGAGGGGTGCCCGTCGGCGCCCGCCACCCGGCCAAGGCGGTCACGTTCGCTCGATTGGCGGGCCTGAACCCGCCCCGGTTCGGCTGGCGCGTCCTCGAGGCGGTCGGCGACGACCGCCTCTCCGCAGCCGTGATCGGCGACCGGCGGGGTCGCAGGCGCACCGTGGAGCTCGATGCCCTCGCCGTCTCCGATGGCCTGGTCCCCGATGTCGCTGTGGCGCTGCAGCTCGGCTGCCGCACCAGCGGCGACCGGGCCGGCAGCGCCGGACCCGCCGTCGTGGTGGACCGCGACCAGGGCACCACCGTCGAGGGCGTCCTCGCCGTCGGCGAGCTCACCGGCGTCGGCGGGGCGGAGAAGGCAGTCGCCGAGGGGCGCCTAGCCGGAGCGGTCGTCGTGTCCGCCACCGGCGGGCCGGCCGTGGCGGCTGCCCTGGGGGACGAGGCACGCCGCTGGCGGGCGTTCGCCGAGGACCTCGCCGACCTCTACCCGTGGGAGGACGGCTGGGCCCTGGACCTGCCGGGCGAAGAGCTCGTCTGCCGTTGCGAGGAGGTGTCGCTGGCCGAGGTCCGCCGTGCGGTGGCCGACGGTGCGGTGACCGCGCGGGCGGTGAAGGGGCTCACCCGCTGCGGGATGGGCCGCTGCCAGGGCGCGGTGTGCGGCCCCCTGGTCGCCTCGGCCCTCCGCGCCGCCGGGCACGCCGACCCGGGCGACCTGGAGCACCGCCCGCTGGCCGCACCGATGACCCTGGAGCAGCTCGGTCGGCTGTCGACCGACGGTGTGGCGCAGCCAACCGCCTGAAGCGCGAGCGTCGTGTCCACCTCCGCGGCCTGAAGCGAGCTCAGGTAAAGGTCCACGCCGTCCGGGCGACCTGGCAGGAGATCGAACCCCGCGCGGCGAACTCCCACCGCAACCCTCCGACTCGTCCACTTGCAAGGAGATCATCCGGTGAGGTTCATCAAGCTCCAAATCCTCCTCGCGGCGGTGGTCACCGCCAGCGTCCTGCCCGCAGTGGCGCCTGCGCACGGCTCACCGGCAGTGGTGCAGGAGCACGTCCGCCACGTCACGACCGTGCCGGGGGCGACCGGGGGGCATGCGGTCATCGAAGGTGACCGCCTGTACGTCGGTGCCTACGGGCTCGGCATGCGGCTGTTCGACCTCACCGACCCCTACGATCCGCAGCCGGTCGGGGAGTTCTATCCCGGCCCGCAACCCGGGCAGCCCGACAACGACATCGGCCTGCGTGCCGATGCGGTGCCCGACGCGGCGGTCTTCGACGGTCGGCACATCGTCACCCTGAACGGGACCAGCCGGACCGCTGGGGCGCAGCAGACCGAGTTCGTCGACTGGACGGATCCGGCCGACCCACAGGTGCTCTGGCGGTTCACCGACTCAACCAACGGCGAGGCGCACAACGGCGACATCGTCGACGCGCGCCGGCTGTGGCTGCCGTCGGGCGGCGGCAACGGGCTGCGCATCTACGACCTGGAACCGCTGCTGGCCGAGCCTCCTGCGGCCCCGACACAGCTGGTCATGGTGAACCCGGTCACCCTGTGGCTGGAGTCGCCGTACCGGCAGGACCGCCCGGTCGGGGGCAACTTCTCCCACATCCACGACATCGAGGTCTACGTCGACCGTGAGGTCCTGCTGCCCGAGGGGCAGTGGGTGGACTCCGACGGCGACGGCGTGGCGGACAAGACCTACGCCAAGCGGGACATCGCGCTCCTCGCGGAGGGCGGCAGCTATCTCAGCGGCAACAACAGTGGCAGCCTCTTCATCGTGGACATCACCGACCCGGCCAACCCGGTGGCGCTGCTGCGATACCAGCGCCCGGCCGGTCTCGGTCAGCCCGTGCGCTATGTACACGAGGCACAGTTCCTCGACGGCCAGCCCGACATCCTCGTCACGTCTGACGAGGACCTGCACAACGGCTGCGACGCCGGTGGCGTCACGATCCACCGCGTCTCCGAGGACCTGACCCAGATCGAAGAGCTGTCCCAGTGGTTCATCGGCACGGGCACGCCGGCGGCGGTGTGCTCCAGCCACGTCATGAGCACGAAGGACGACTTCCTCTTCTTCGGGGGGTACAACGCCGGATTGCAGGTCGTCGACCTCAGCGACCCGACCGACCCTCAGCGCGCGGGCCGCTACATCGCTGCGGGCGCCAACTCCTGGGGCGCGCTCGTGCATCCCGAGGTGCCCGGTTACCTCACGTACGTCGGCGACTTCGGCGCACGCGGCCTGGACGTGTTCGAGTTCACCGCGCCGGGCGTATCCGACGCCTGCGCGGGCCGGGACATCGAGCTCGCAGCGGGTCAGCAGCTGGTCGAGCACACCGTGTACCTCCACGGGACGTCGCCGTCGGGCAACGCGGACGCGGCGCAGGACACCCTCGACGGTCGGGCGTCACGGCTCTACATGGCCCCTGCCGCCCCCGCCGGCAGTGACCACAAGGTCTTCGCCTCGCCCGAGTACGTGGTCGGCCCGAACCCCAACTTCGCGCAGAGCGCGCTGCTGGGCTACTGGATCCTGCCGCTCGAGGCGAGCGCGCGGGTGGTGTGTGCCGAGGCGGTCGTGTACGCCGCGACCGCGGACGGGCAGCTGGGGATGCAGCTGTGGGCGGATGCCCCGTGGGCCAGTGCCGACGGCATCGAAGCGAGCGCCACCGGCAGCTCGAGCCCGAACCAGGTCGCCCCCTACCGCGTGAACTTCGGGACGCTCGACGTGGTCGCGGGCCTGGACCTGCTCCTGCAGGCGCAGCCCAACACGCCCGGCTCCCTGATGTACTACGACTCGACGTCGCGTCCGTCCTGGTTCACCTACGTGACGGTCGAGGCAGCCTGAAGGCGGCCTCGCCAGGAGTAGCTCCTGGGTTGCGGTGACCGGCCTCAGCCGACGACCCTCCACACCACCGGGTAGTGCAGGGTAGTGCCGGCGATCACGAACAGGTGGAAGACCTCGTGGGGACCGAACCAGCCGGGCCACGGGTTGGGCCGGCCGATCGCGAACAGGACCGCGCCGATGGTGTACGCCAGCCCGCCGACGACGAGGAGCGCCACCTGGGCGGCGGGCAGGTCGAACGCCAGCCGCACGACCGGGACCGCCGCGAGCCATCCGATCGCCACGTACGCCATCACGCCGGTCCCGCGAGGGAGGACGATCCGCGAGAGGAGGATGATCAGCCCTCCCGCCACGACCGCTCCCGCCACGATCAGGCTCCAGGTGCGCCACGCACCGCTCAGGCCGTGGTACGCGATCGGGATGAAGGTTCCCACGATGAACAGCAGGATCGTCGAGTTGTCGACGCGCACCAGCGCTCGGCGCATGCGCTCGGGCCAACGGGGGATGTTGTAGAGCGAGCTCGCGGTGAACATGCCGGCGAGCGTGGCTGCGAAGACGATCGCCGTCCAACGGCCGTCGGGGCGGGCGTGAGCGGCCAGCGCCACCCCAGCGACGACCGCCACCGGGACCATGAGGGCGTGAGAGACTCCGGCCAGCCGAGCTCGTTCGCGCCGTGCCCGAGGAGCAGATGGAGCCATCCCGCGAGGGTACCGTGACGGCCACGGTCGGGATCGTGCTGTTCGAGGGATGCGACGCCATCGACGTCGTCGGGCCCTACGAGGTGTTCCTCACCGCCAACCGCCTGGCGGTCCGCCGCGCCGCCGACCCGCCGCTGGTCGTCAGGACCTTCAGCCTCGACGGCGGTCCGGTGACCGCCTACGGCGGCATTGGCCTGGTGCCCTCCGATGGTGCCCTGGCCGACGCCGACGGCCTCGCCGTCCTCGTGGTGCCCGGCCTGATCGACCTGGAGGCGCTCAGCGACGAGCTGGTGGGGGAGGTCGCGGCCGCCGCGGCCAGGGCGCCGCGGGTCGCGTCGGTGTGCACCGGCGCGTTCGTGCTGGAGGCCGCGGGCCTGCTCGCCGACCTCGACGCCACCACGCACTGGGAGGACGTGGCGCTGCTCGCCGAACGCCGCGGCCGCGGCTCCACCCGAGACGACGTCCGCTGGGTCGACGCCGGCCGCATCGTCACATCCGGCGGCATGACCTCCGGCATCGCGATGGCGCTGCACCTGGTCGAGCAGGTCGCCGGCCGGCCGCTGGCCGAGGCCACCGCCCGGCAGATCGACTACGCCTGGACCGAGGCGCGCACGTCCTAAGGGCCTGCAGGCAAATTACCTGTACGTAGTTCTGTGGGGCGATGGGGTAGTTCCAGTCGCCGTGGAACTGGCGGTCGGTGATGGGCAGGCCGGCTGTTCCAGACATGGGCTGGCGCCCGCAACACCCGGTGACGAATGAAATGGGGCCCTTGGCGGCCTGCATCTGGGCGCAACTGTCCCAACACGCGGCAATGCGTCAGGCCATTTCACCTCAGCGGCGAAGAGCCGCCCGAAACCTAGACACGCCCGCCGGCTCCTCACCTTGCGCTACGGCGGCCGCGGCCAACCGGGGGCTGCTCGCCGGGTTCCGCCAGCGAAGGGAACGATGTGGTACCCGGATGGGTTCCGTGACCCATCGGGCAGGCGACTAGGCTGTCCTGGTCGGCCCCCCAGTGGGGCCATCGAGGGGCAGGTGCGGTGCGCGTCCAGTTGGCCGGGACGGTCAGGTTGCGGTTCGCCTCCGGCGCGCCGGTGCGAGCCGCGTCTGCGGTCGCGCGGTTCGCCGACGGGTGGCTGATCGCCCAGGACGACTCCATCCAGGGCGCGTGGTGGCGTCCCGCGTCGGAGCGCGTCGATGCCGTGCCGCTGCTCGGCCCACGGGACGGACGTGCCACCTTCGACGAGGCCTCCGGCACCAAGCACCTCAAGCCGGACCTCGAGGCCGCCTGCACGGTGCGGACCAGCGGTGGTCCGGCGGTGCTGCTGCTGGGCTCCGGGTCGCTGCCGGCCAGAACCGTCGGTGTGCTGGTGCACGAGCCGCCGGCGGGCTCGGCGGCCCGGCACGCCGACCTCTCGCCGCTGTACGAGCGCGTGCGCTCGGCGCTGGGTCTGAGCCTCGAGGCGCTCAATCTCGAGGGCGCCTGCGTCGTCGGCGGGCGTCTGCGCTGGTTCCAGCGCGGTCACGGCCGCTCGGGCGTGGCCTCGGCGAGCGTCGACGTGAAGCTGGACCAGCTGCTCGCGGTGGTGGAGGACGGTGTCGACCCCGCTGGTGTCGAGCTGGGAGAGGTCCGCCGCTACGAGCTGGGCACCGTGGCCGGGCTGCAGCTGGCGGTCACGGACGCGGTCAGCCTGCCCGACGCACGGGTGTGCGTGTCGGCGGCCGCCGAGGATGCACCGGACGCGGTGGCCGACGGACCTGTCGCCGGATCGGTCCTCGCCCTGCTCGGCGCCGACGGAGCGGTCGAGGCGGTGGCCGCGCTCCCCGCTGCGCTCGCGACGTGCAAGCTCGAGGGGCTCGCCCTCGTCGACGCCGGTCCCGCCGGGGCGACGTTGCTCGCAGTGGCGGACCAAGACGACCCCGACGTCGCGTCCCTGGCCGCGTGGCTCACGGTGCGCTGGGCGGCCGACGACCCAGATGTCGGCGGCGCGGGCTAGGCCGGACCGCGGCTGCGCAGGCAGCACCGGCGCAACGGGAGCGCCTCCTCGCACCACGGTGGTCGGCAGCAATGCCGCAGGATGGACGGCCGGAAGGATCGCCGCGGACCTGGCGTCCCTCGACGTTGTCCAGGGTGCGATCACTGCGGTGTGACGAGGCGGTGTCCGGGTCTGGGCCCGATGTGCGGGTCTGAACCCGGTCACCGCATCTATTGGGGGTCGTCTCCGGACCGAAACGGGCCCGGCGGAGGTCCGCCGGGCCCTTCTCATCCCTCGCCTGCGCCTGTGGCGTTCAGCGGTTGCCTTCGGCGGCGCTGATGTCGGCGAGAGCGGACCGCTGGTCGCGCATCACCGCGAGGTCTCCGATCGACAAGATGCCAACCGGCTGGTCGTTCTCGCACACCGGGATGCGACGCACCTTGCGTTCGCGCATCTTCCCGACGACCTTGTCGAGGTCGTCGTCGGGCTGCGCGATCTCGAGGTCGCGGCTGACGATGTCTCCGAGGGTGCCGCTCTCGGGCTCGATCCCCTCGGCGATCGCGCGCACCACGATGTCCCGGTCAGTGACGATCCCGAACGAACCGTCGATCCGTACGAGCACGTTCCCGATGTCATCGTCGCGCATCTTCCGGGCGGCGTCGGCGAGCGTGTCGCTGCTCTCGCAGATGACTGGGTGGCTGGTCATTCGCTCACGGACGGTGGTCATAGGTGGCTCCTTCGTTGTCGCGCTCGATGCCCGTGAGTGTTCCCGGCACGACCGCCGATCCATGCCTCGCCACCTCAGGTGGCGAGGCGGATGGGCAGCCGGCGCCGCCCCCAGCCGCCGGGGCGGCCGTCGAAGCGGCCCGGGCAGCGTTCGCCGCAGCGTTCGCAACGTCCGTCGTCGGTGAGGCGGTAGGCGCCCACGTCGTACCAGTCGCGCTCGATCATGGCGGCGCCGCACGACGGGCACCAGGTCGTGTCGCCCTCCGCGTCGTGGACGTTGCCGACGTAGGCGTGGCGGACGCCGTTGCGCAGGGCGATGGCACGCGCCTGGCGCAGGGTCGCCGGCGGCGTCGGCGGCGTGTCGAGCATCTTGAAGTCCGGGTGGAACGCCGTGAAGTGCAGCGGCACGTCGGGACC
>JAHWKQ010000032.1 GCA_019347785.1 Actinomycetota bacterium | reverse complement strand
GTGATGCCCTGCTGGCGGCTGGCCTTCTCGTAGTAGCGCCGGAACTGGGTCTCCAGCACCCCGTAGAAGCGCCGCGCCTTCTGCTTCTCGCGCAGCTGCAGCAGGTACTCGCTCTCGCGGATGCGGCCCCGGCCGTGCTCGCCGGGCGGGTAGGGACGCTTCTCGATCGCGCACTTGGGCCCCTCGCAGCGGGTGCCCTTGAGGTACAGCTTCTGCCGCTCGCGGCGGCACAGCTTGCAGTCAGCTCCGGTGTAGCGGGCCATTCGATGGGTGTCCTGTCGTGTCGGCGCCGGCCCTAGACGCGGCGGCGCTTGGGTGGGCGGCAGCCGTTGTGGGGGATCGGCGTGACGTCCTTGATGGCGGCGATCTCCAGACCCGACGCGGCCAGGGAGCGGATGGCGGTCTCCCGGCCCGACCCGGGTCCCCGCACGAACACGTCGATCTTGCGCACCCCGTGCTCGGCGGCACGGCGTGCCGCCTGCTCGGCGGCGAGCTGGGCGGCGAAGGGCGTCGACTTGCGGCTGCCGCGGAACCCCGCGTTGCCCGACGACGCCCAGGCCAGCACGTTGCCTTGGGGATCGGTGATCGTGACGATCGTGTTGTTGAAGGAGCTCTTGATGTGCGCATGCCCGTAGGCGACCTGGCGACGCTCCTTCTTGCGGCCCCGGGCACGGGCCCGCGCCTGCGCCTGCTTTCGCTGCTGTGCCATCCGGTGTCTTTCCCTATCCCCGCACCATCAGCGGCGGCCTCGCCGGATCATGCCTTGCGGACCTTCTTCTTCAGGCCGCCGACCGTGCGGCGCGGGCCCTTGCGCGTGCGGGCGTTGGTGTGCGTGCGCTGTCCGCGCACCGGCAGCCCCCGGCGGTGGCGGGTGCCCTGGTAGCTGCCGATCTCCACCTTGCGCTTGATGTCCTGCGCCCTCTCGCGGCGCAGGTCGCCCTCGACCTTGAAGTGGCCGTCGATCCAGTCGCGCAGCCGGCGGACGTCGTCGTCGCTCAGGTCGCGGACGCGCACCGACGGGTGCACGCCGGTGCCGATCAGCGTCTGCCGCGAGCGGGTCCTGCCCATGCCGTAGATGTAGGTCAGGCTGATCTCCACGCGCTTGTCGCGGGGCAGATCGACGCCGGCGATCCGTGCCATGCCTGTCGCTTCCTTCCGATGGGGGCAGGCGCCTAGCCCTGTCGCTGCTTGTGCCGCGGATTGCTGCAGATCACCATCACCCTGCCGTTGCGGCGGATGATGCGGCACTTCTCGCAGATCCTCTTGACGGACGCCTGGACTTTCATGGTCTCGCCTCGTGACCGAGAGACGTTCCGGTCGCCGCCCGGACGCCGTATGACGCCGTGGCACGCACAGGAGCCGCTCGCGGGAGAGTCGGGGAGTCGGGCAGCATGGAAGACCCCGGTGGCGCGCCACGATGGGCAACGCCACGAGGCCGTCGGCCCAGGCTATCACCGCCGTCCTGGGGCGTCCACGTGGGGCACGGCGCCGCCCGGCGCCAGCCGGTCGTCAACCGACGGCCAGGCCGGCTCGTCGGAGCGGGCGGTGAGGATCCACGGGCCGTCGGGAGTGATGGCGACGGTGTGCTCCCAGTGCGACGACAGCTCCCCGTCGGCGGTGACGACCGTCCAGCCGTCGTCCAGCAGCCGGGTCTCGGGCGCCCCCAGGTTGAACATGGGCTCCACGGCGAGCACCAGCCCCGGCGACAGCTTCGGCCCGCGGCCCGGGCGCCCGTAGTTGGGCACCTGGGGATCCTCGTGCAGGGCCCGGCCGATGCCGTGCCCCACGTACTCACGCACGACGCCGTAGCCGTGCGCCAGCGCATGCGACTCCACCGCGGCGGAGATGTCGGTCAGGCGCCGTCCCGCGCGCGCCTGGCGCAAGCCGCTCCACAGCGCCGCGCGGGTCCGCTCGACGAGGTCGCGGACGGCCGGGGGCACGTCGCCGTCCCCGACGACCCAGGTGACCGCCGAGTCGCCGTGGTAGCCGTCGACGATCGCCCCGGCGTCGATCTTGACCAGGTCGCCCTCGCGCAGCACCACGTCCGGCGACGGGATGCCGTGGACGATCTGGTGGTTGACCGAGACGCACAGCGTCGCCGGAAAGCCGCGGTAGCCCTTGAAGGACGGAACGGCCCCGCGGGAGCGCACCTCCCGCTCGGCGATCTCGTCGAGGTCGGCGGTGGACATGCCGGGGCGCAGCGACTCGCGCAGCACCTCGTGCAGGTCCGCGACCACCTTGCCGGCCACGGCCATGCGCTCGACCTCGGCCGGCGACTTGCGCACGATCACGTGCGGCTCCCCGCCAGGTCCCCGACGACGCCGGTGGCGCGCCCGAACACCTCGTCGACGTCGCCCACCGCGTCGATCTCGCGCAGCAGCCCACGCTCTTCGTAGAAGCGCTCCAGCGGCTGGGTCTTGTCCCGGTACTCGTTCAGGCGCTGCTCGATCGCCTCGTCGGTGTCGTCCGAGCGGCCCTCCTCGTCGCGCCGGCCGGCCAGCCGCCGGTGGATCTCCTCGTCGGTGACCGCGAAGCTCAGCACGCCGTCCAGGGGCGTGCCCCGCTCGGCCAGGGTCGATTCCAGCGCCTCGGCCTGCCCCACGGTGCGCGGGAAGCCGTCGAGCAGGAAGCCCTCCGCCGCGTCGTCCTCGGCCAGGCGGGCCGTGACCATCTCGATGACGATCTCGTCGGGGACCAGGTCCCCGCGGTCCATGTACTCCGCGGCCGTGCGCCCCAGGTCCGTCTCCTCGCGCACGTTCTCGCGGAAGATGTCCCCGGTCGCCACGTGGGGGATGCCGTAGCGCCGCGCCAGGCGCGCCGCCTGGGTCCCCTTGCCCGCCCCCGGCGGGCCCAACAGCACCAGTCGCACCGTCTCTCCCTTCATCCCGCGCGCTCCGGGCGGCCGTGGCTAGCCGCGCAGGAAGCCCTCGTAGTGCCGCTGCATCAGCTGGCTCTCGACCTGCTTCATCGTCTCCAGGGCGACACCTACCACGATGAGCAGCGCGGCGCCCCCGAACGGGAAAGGGATACGGGCCACGCTGAACACGATGAGCGGCAGGATCGCCAGCGTGGCCAGGTACAGCGACCCGGGCAACGTGATCCGGGTGAGCACCCGGTCGAGGTGCTCCGCGGTCGGCCGCCCGGGCCGGATGCCCGGGATGAAACCGCCGTACTTCTTCATGTTGTCGGCCACGTCGACCGGGTTGAACGTGATGGCCGTGTAGAAGTAGGCGAAGAACACGACCAGGCCGAAGTACGTGAGGACGTACACCGGGTGGCCCGTGTTGGCGAAGTAGCGGTTGATGAAGTCGGTGAACCCCGGGCTCGCGACCGCCGTCGACGCCAGGGTCGGCAGGTACAGCAGCGACGAGGCGAAGATGATGGGGATGACCCCGGACTGGTTGACCTTCAGCGGGATGTAGGTCGAGCTGCCGCCGTACATGCGCCGGCCCACCTGCCGCTTGGCGTACTGCACCGGGATGCGCCGCTGGCCCTGCTCGACGAAGACGACGCCGACCACCAGCACCAGCCCGATCAGGAACACGACCGGCAACAGCACGGGCCCGCTCTCGCTCTGCAGGATCTGGTTCCCCTGCGAGGGGATCTCGGAGATGATCGCCGCGAAGATGATCAGCGACATGCCGTTGCCGATCCCCCGTTGGGTGATCAGCTCGCCGAGCCACATGATGAACGCCGTCCCGGCCGTCAGGGTCAGCACCATGAGAGCGAGCAACGGCAGCGAGTCGTTGGGGATCAGCCCCGGCACCGGCTGACCGAACAGCTGCGAGGCGCCGGTGCGGATGATCGTCAGCAGGCCGAACGACTGCACCACCGCCAGCCCGACCGTCAGGTAGCGGGTCCACTGGGTGATCTTGCGGGTGCCGGTCTCGCCCTCCTTCTGCAGCTGCTCCAGCTTCGGGATGACCACGGTGAGCAGCTGCATGATGATGCTCGCGGTGATGTAGGGCATGATGCCCAGCGCGAACACCGCCAGCTGGGTGAGCGCGCCGCCGGAGAACAGGTTCACCAGCGCGGCCACGCCCGTGACGCTGGCCTCGGCCACGGCGGCGCGCAGCACCGTGTAGTCCACGCCGGGGATCGGCACGAACGAGCCGAACCGGTAGACGGCGATGATCGCCAGTGTGAACAGGATCTTGCCCCGCAGGTCCGGGACCTTGAAGGCGTTGGCGAAGGCCCGCAGCATCGCGCTACGCGCCCGGGCGCGGCGGCGTGACGCGCACCCGACCGTCCGCCGCCTCGATCTTGCGCCGTGCCGACCGGGAGAAGGCGTGGGCGCTGACGTCCAGCCGCACGGTCAGGTCGCCGTTGCCGAGCACCTTGACCGGGGCGGCGCCGCGGCGAACCAGGCCGCGTGCCCGCAGCACCTCCGGGGTGACCTCGTCGCCGTCGGCGAAGGCCCCCTGCAGGCGGGCGAGGTTGACGGTGGCGTACTCGACCCGGTTGCGGGGCGTGAAGCCGGGCAGCTTGGGCAGGCGCCGCTGCAACGGCATCTGGCCACCCTCGAAGCCGGCCGGCATCCGTCCCCGCGCGCCCGTGCCCTTGGTGCCCCGGCCCGCCGTCTTGCCCTTGCCAGCGGCGATGCCGCGGCCCTTGCGCCTGCGGGGGCGACGGGCGCCCGGGGCGGGCCGCAGCTCGTGGAGCTTCATGTCGGCTCCTCTCCTCGGTCCCGCCCGCCCGGATGGCGGACGTCCACCAGGTGCGCCACCCTGGCGATCATGCCGCGGATCTCCGGCCGGTCGGGCTGGGACACGGTATGGCGCACCCGGCGCAGGCCGAGGGCCCGCAGGGTCCGGCGCTGCGCGTCCTTGGCGCCGATGGGGCTGCGCACCTGGGTGATCCGGATGTGGCTACTCACGCCTTGGCCTCCATGCTCTCGCGCATCTTGCGCGGCATGACGTCCTCGGCCTGCAGACCCCGCATGCGGGTCACCTCGACGGGGTCGCGCAGCGACTGCAGGGCGCTGACCACCGCGTGCACCACGTTGATGGGGTTGGCCGTGCCGAGCGACTTGGCGAGCACGTCCCTGATGCCGGCGCACTCCAGCACCGCCCGGACCGGCCCGCCGGCGATGACGCCGGTCCCGGGAGCCGCCGGCTTGAGGATGACCCTGCCGGCGCCCTCCTGGCCGAGCACCGGGTGGACGATCGTGCGCTCGATCATGGGGACGACGAAGAAGTTCTTCTTCGCCTCCTCGACCCCCTTCTGGATCGCCGCGGGCACCTCTTTGGCCTTGCCGTACCCGACCCCGACCGTGCCGGCCTGGTCGCCCACGACGACAAGCGCGGTGAACGAGAAGCGCCGGCCGCCCTTGACGACCTTGGCCACGCGGTTGATCGCGACGACGCGCTCCTCGTACGGACTGCGCTCCTCCTCGCGGTCCCGGCCGCGGCCGCGCCCGCGCCGCCCGCCGCCCGATGAAACTGCCATCACGTCTCCCTGTTCGTCGTGCCGTCTCGCCTACAGGCGCAGGCCGGCCTCCCGGGCGCCCTCCGCGAGCGCCCGCACGCGTCCGTGGTAGCGGTTGCCGCCTCGGTCGAAGACGACGACCTCGACCCCGCGCTCACGCGCCCGCTCGGCCACCAGCCGACCGACGGCGTGGGCCAGGGCGGTCTTGCCGCCCTCGGGGCCGGCGTCGGTGGCCACCCCCTCGTCCAGGCTGGAGGCGGCCACCATCGTATGACCCGCCAGGTCGTCGATGACCTGGGCGTAGATCGCGGCGTTCGACCGGTACACCGACAGGCGCGGGCGCTCGGGCGTGCCCCGCAGGCGGGCGCGCGCCCGGACGTGCCGGCGCCGGCGCGCCTGCCGCTTGTGTCGAGGGTCCATCGTCTTCGTCTCTCGCTCCCGGAGGGGTGACCGGTACCGGCTAGCCCGCGGCCTTGCCGGACTTGCGGCGGATCTGCTCGCCCGCGTAGCGGATGCCCTTGCCCTTGTAGGGCTCCGGCGGGCGGATCGCGCGGATGTCGGCGGCCACCTGTCCGACCGCCTGCTTGTCGTGGCCGGAGACGGTGATCCGCGTCGGCGACGGCACGTCGAACGTGATGCCCTCCGGCGCGTCGACCTGGACAGGGTGACTGTACCCGGCCTGGATGGTCAGCCCGGAACCGCGCGCGGCGACCCGGTAGCCGACGCCGGTGATCTCCAGCCGCCGCTCGAAGCCCTGGGTGACCCCGGTGACCATGTTGGCGACGAGGGAGCGCACGAGCCCGTGACGGGCCCGGTGCTCGCGCTCGTCGTCGGGGCGCGTGACCACCACGCGGGACTCCTCCACCGCGACGTCGACCCCGGCGGGGATCCGCTGGGTCAACGACCCGCGGGGGCCCTCGACGCGGACGACCCCGTCCTCGACGCTGACGCGCACCCCGTCGGGGATGGCGACGGGCTCCTTCCCGATGCGGCTCATGATCGCGCCCTCCGGCGCCCGGCCGGCGCCTCACCACACATAGGCCAGCACCTCACCCCCGACGCGCGACCTGCGGGCGTCCCGGTCGGTCATCACGCCGGCCGACGTCGAGATGATGGCGACCCCCAGCCCTCCCAGGACGCGGGGGATCTGATCGCGCTTGGCGTACACCCGCAGGCCGGGCCTGGACACCCGGCGCAGGCCGGCGATCGCGCGCTCGCGGCCCGGCGAGTACTTCAGCGCCATGCGCAGGGTGGCCTGGGGCCGGGTGGCGTCCACGACGAAGTCGCGGATGTACCCCTCCTGCTTGAGGATGTCGGCGATCGCCGCCTTCAGCTTCGACGACGGCATGTGCAGCTCGTCCTTGTAGGCGATGTTGGCGTTGCGGATCCGCGTGAGCATGTCCGCAACCGGATCGGTCATGACCATTGTGACGCTCCTCGGGGACGCCGGGACCCGCCCGGCACTGCCCGGTCGTGGCTCGGCTACCAGCTGGCCTTGCGGATGCCCGGAAGGTCGCCCGCGTGGGCGAGCTCCCGGAAGCAGATCCGGCACAGCATGAACTTGCGCAGGACCGCGCGGGGCCGGCCGCAGCGGTTGCAGCGCGTGTACTGGCGCACGCCGAAGCGCTGGCGACGCGCGGCCTTTGCGACCATCGACTTCTTTGCCATCCGTGCTCCTGGTCCGCTGGTGCGTGGGTCGTCGGTCGTGGGGTCAGCCCGCGGCGCGGGTCATGCCGTGGGTGAACGGGAAGGAGAAGGCGTCCAGCAGCGCCCGGCCCTGCTCGTCGGTCTCGGCCGTCGTCACGATGGTGATGTCCATGCCGCGAACGCGGTCGATGTCGTCGTAGTCGATCTCGGGGAAGATGAGCTGCTCGGTGACGCCGAACGTGTAGTTGCCGCGGCCGTCGAAGCGGTCCGGCAGCCCGCGGAAGTCGCGGATGCGGGGCAGGGCCACGGACAGCAGCCGGTCGAAGAACTCCCACATGCGGTCGCCGCGCAGCGTGACCTTCGCACCGATCGCCATGCCCTGGCGCAGCCGGAAGCCCGCGATCGACTTGCGGGCGCGGTTGACGCGCGGCTTCTGGCCGGTGATCGTCGTCAGGTCCCCCAGGGCCCCCTCCAGGGCCCGGGCCTCGGCGACCGCCTCGCCGACGCCGACGTTGACCACGATCTTCTCCAGCCTCGGCACCTGCATGACGTTGGCCAGCGCGAGCTGCTGGAGCAGCTGCGGGCGCACCTGCTCCAGGTAGCGGCGCTTCAGCCTGGGCATCTCACGGTCCTGTGGTGCGGCCATCTGATCTAGAACTCCGAATCGCACGCGCGGCAGTACCGCTGCCGGCGCCCGGCGACCACGCGGGCGCCGACGCGGGTCGGCTTCCCGCAGGACGGGCACACCGGCATGACGTTGGACAGGTGCACGGGCGCCTCGACGACCGTCAGGCCACCCTCCTGGGCGCCGGTGCGGGTCCGTTGGATGCGCTGGTGTTTGGTCACCCGGTTGACGCCCTCCACGACGACCCGGCCGGCCCTGGGCAGCACCCGCAGCACCCGGCCGTCCTTGCCGGCGTCCTTGCCGGAGACGACCCGCACGGTGTCGTCGCGCCTGACCCGCTCCATCTACAGCACCTCCGGCGCCAGCGAGACGATGCGCATGAAGCGCTTCTCACGCAGCTCGCGGCCCACCGGGCCGAAGATGCGCGTCCCTCGCGGGTTGCCCTGGTCGTTCAGCAGCACGCACGCGTTGTCGTCGAAGCGGATGTAGCTGCCGTCGCTGCGGCGCTTCTCCTTGCGCGTGCGCACGACGACGGCGCGCACGACGTCGCCCTTGCGCACGGCCGAGGCCGGGACGGCCTGCTTGACCGTGCCGATGACGACGTCGCCGACCGACGCGTAGCGTCGCCCCGACCCGCCGAGCACCCGGACGCACAGCACCTCGCGCGCGCCGGTGTTGTCCGCCACGCGCAGCCTGCTCTCCTGCTGGATCATTGCCCTCTAATCATCCCTGCCGTGCACGACATGTGCGGGCACGAGCGACCCTCACTGGGCGCGCTCGACGACCTCGACCACCCGCCACCGCTTCGTCTTGGACAGCGGCCGCGTCTCGGCGATCCGCACCGTGTCGCCTACGTGCACGTCGTTGGTCTCGTCGTGCGCCCGGTACTTCTCGGAGCGGTTCAGCGTCTTGCGGTACAGCGGGTGCGTGGTGCGCCGCTGGACCGAGACCACGACGGTCTTGTCCATCCGGTCGCTGAGGACCACGCCCCGGCGCACCTTGCGCTCGCCGCGTGGTCCGGCGGTGCTGTCGGTCTGGCTCACCCTGTGGCTCCTTGCTGCTCGCCGGCCCCGGCCAGCTCACGCTCGCGCTGGACCGTCAGGACGCGCGCGATGTCGCGCCGCACCCGGCGCAGGCGCGTCACGTCGTCCAGCTGGCCGGTCACGACCTGGAAGCGCAGCCTGAACAGCTCGTCCCTGTGCTCGTCGAGCTGCTCGGCCAGCTCCGTGTCGTTGAGCTCGCGCAGCTCCTCGGCCCTCATGGCGCCTACTCCCCCTCCCTGGTCACGAAGCGGCACTTGACCGGCAGCTTGTGGGCGGCCAGGCGCAGGGCCTCGCGAGCCACGTCCTCGGGCACGCCGGACAGCTCGAACATGACCCGCCCCGGGCGGACGACGGCGACCCAGCCCTCGGGCGAGCCCTTGCCCGAGCCCATACGGGTCTCGGCGGGCTTCTTGGTGTATGGCTTGTGCGGGAAGATGGTGATCCACACCTTGCCGCCGCGCTTGATGTAGCGGGTCATGGCGATCCGGGCGGCCTCGATCTGGCGGTTGGTGACCCATCCGGCGGTCAGCGCCTGCAGCCCGAAGTCCCCGAACGCGACGTCGGTGCCGCCCTTGGCGGCGCCGCGCATGCGCCCGCGGTGCTGCTTGCGGTGACTGACTCTCTTGGGGCTCAGCATCGTGGCGGTCCTCGTCTCGCTCGCCTAGGAGCCCGGCGCGCCGTCGGGCGGCGGGGTCGGGTCCTCGGGCGTCTCGTCCGCGGCGTCTCCGGCCGGCTCCGGGGGCGTGGCCGGGGCGACGTCCCCGCCGGCGTCAGCCGGTGCCGGCTCGTCCGCCGGCACGTTGGCGTCGGCCACGCGCTGCGGCTGCCCGGTCGGCGGAGCGGAGGGCGCCGCCTCGACGGCCTTCTCGTCGGCGGCGACCCCCATGCCCGCCGTGGGGCGCTCGGCCGGCTCGACCGACTGCGAGCGCCGGGAGGCGGCACGGCGCTGCTCGGCCTGCAGGGCGCGGGCCCGGGCGGCCTGGGCGTCTCGCTGCTGGCTGGAGGGGAGCACCTCCCCGGTGTAGATCCAGACCTTCACCCCGATGCGCCCGTACGTCGTGCGCGCCTCGTCCAGGCCGTAGCCGATGTTGGCGCGCAGCGTATGCAGGGGGACCCGCCCCTCGCGGTACCACTCGGTGCGGCTCATCTCGGCCCCGCCGAGGCGGCCCGAGCACTGCACCCGGATGCCCTGGGCGCCGGCCTTCATCGCGTTCTGCGTCGCGCGCCGCATCGCCCGGCGGAAGCTCACCCGCCCGCGCAGCTGCTCGGCGACGTTGTGGGCGGTCACCTGCGCGTCGAGCTCGGGCTGCTTGATCTCCAGGATGTTGAGCTTGACCTGCTTGCCGGTCATGCCCTCCAGGTGGGAGCGGATGGCGTCGGCCTCCACGCCGCGCCGGCCGATGACGATGCCGGGGCGGGCCGCGTGGACGTCGACCGTCACGCGGTCGCGCGTGCGCTCGATGTCCACGCTGGCGATGCCCGCGTGGCGGACACGCTCGGTGATGAAGTGGCGGATGCGGTCGTCCTCGATGACGTAGTCCGCGTACTCCTTGTCCGCGAACCAGCGCGACCGGTGCTCTTTGATGGTCCCCAGGCGGAACCCGTAGGGGTGGATCTTCTGTCCCACGTCGCTACTCCTCGGTGCCGACGGTGACCGTGATGTGACTGGTGCGCTTGCGCAGGCGGGTGGCCCGGCCCATGGCGCGGGGGCGGTAGCGCTTCAGCGTGGGGCCCTCGTCGACGACCGCGGAGGCGACGACGAGCTCGTCGGCGTCAAGGCCGTTGTTGTGCTCGGCGTTGGCGACGGCGGACTCCAGGGCCTTGCGCAGCGGCTCCGCCGCCCCCTTGGGCGACAGCGTCAGCAGCGCGCGGGCCTCGTCCACCTCGAGCCCACGGATCTGCGTGGCGACCTGGCGCACCTTGCTCGGCGCGACGCGCACGTAGCGTGCCACCGCCTTGACCTGCATCCTGTGGATCCCTCCGTCTGCCGCGTTCCGCGCGCCCTAGCGGCGGGTGCGCAGCTGCTGCTTCTCCCCGGCGCCGCGCCACTTGATCGCCCGCGTCGGCGCGAACTCCCCCAGCTTGTGGCCGACCATGGACTCGGACACGTAGACGGGCACGTGCCTGCGCCCGTCGTGCACGGCGATCGTGTGGCCCACCATCTCCGGGGAGATCTCCGAGCGGCGCGACCAGGTGCGGATGACGCGCTTGTCGCCTCGTTGGTTGAGCTGGGCGACCTTCCTCGCCAGATGGTCGTCGACGAAGGGACCCTTCTTCAGACTGCGTGGCATCGGCTGCTCCTGTGGCGTGGGGACGGCCGCCTAACGGCGCCGCCTGCCCCTGCGTCGGATGATGTCGGCGTTCGACCGCTTCTTCTTCTTGCGGGTCCGGCCCTCGGGCTTGCCCTTCGGGTTCGTGGGGTGACGCCCGCCCGAGGAGCGGCCCTCGCCGCCGCCCATCGGGTGGTCGACCGGGTTCATCACCACCCCGCGCACCGAGGGGCGCCGGCCCTTCCAGCGCGCCCGCCCGGCCTTGCCGAGGTCGACGTTCTCGTGCTCGGCGTTGCCCACGACACCGACGGTCGCGCGGCAGTCGGCCAGCACGCGCCTGATCTCCCCGGACGGCAGGCGCACGGAGGCGTGCTTGCCCTCCTTGGCCAGCAGCTGCACGCGGTTGCCGGCCGAGCGGCCCATCTTCGCGCCGCCGCCCGGGCGCAGCTCCACGGCGTGCACGATCGTGCCGACGGGGATGTTGCGCAGCGGCAGCGCGTTGCCGGGGCGGACGTCCGCGCGCTCCCCGGACTCCAGCCGGTCGCCGACCCGCACGCCGTCGGGCGCGAGGATGTACCGCTTCTCCCCGTCGAGGTAGTGCAGCCGGGCGATGCGCGCCGAGCGGTTCGGGTCGTACTCGACCTCGGCCACCCTGGCGGGGACGCCGTCCTTGTCGCGGCGGAAGTCGATCTGGCGGTACCGACGCTTGTGGCCGCCGCCCTGGTGGCGCGTGGTGACTCGGCCGTGCGTGTTGCGCCCCGCCTTCCTGGGGTTCGCGCTCGTCAGCGCCTTGAGCGGCCGGTCGGTCGTGACCGCGTCGAAGTCCGACACGCTCATGCCGCGCCGCGCCGGCGTGGTCGGCTTGTATCTCCTGGTTCCCATCGCCTCGCCTACTCGAAGATGTCGATCTGGTCGCCGGGCGCGAGGGTGACCACGGCCCGCTTGGTGTCCTTGCGGCGGCCGTGGTGCACGCCGAAGCGCTTGCGCTTGCCACGCCGGTTGAGCGTGTTCACCCTCACCACCCGCACCCCGAAGATGTCCTGGACCGCCAGCTTGATCTGGGTCTTGTTGGCGCGGGGGTCGACCAGGAAGGTATACCGCCCCTCGTCGAGCAGCGCATAGCTCTTCTCGCTCACCACCGGCGCCAGCACGACCTCCCGCGGGTTCACGGGGCGTCCTCCCCCTCCGCGCCGGTGGCCACGGGCAGGTCGGCCCGCCGGCCGGTCCCGATGCGCTCGAGGGCGTCACGCTGGAACACGACGACATCGCTGCGCAACACGTCGTAGGTGTTGAGCTGGTCGACGGTGAGCAGGTGGACGTCCGGCAGGTTGCGGAAGCTCTTGGTCACGTCGTCGTCCCACCCGGCGAGCACGAGCAGCACGCGTCGACCGGCGAGGCCGAGCGCGTCGAGGACCGCCGCCGCCGCCTTCGTGCGGCCCCGGTCGAAGGCCAGGCCCTCGATGACCCGCACGTCGCCCGAGGCGGCCCGGTCGCTGAGCGCCGAGCGCAGCGCGATGCGGCGCAGCTTCCTGTTCACGCGCTTGACATGGTTCTGCTCGCCGGTGGGACCGTGCGCCACGCCGCCGCCGGCCCACTGCGGCGCACGGATCGACCCCTGCCGCGCCCGACCCGTGCCCTTCTGGCGCCACGGCTTGCTTCCGCCGCCCCGCACCTCGGCCCGGTTGCGCACCTTGGCCGTACCGGCCCGTGCGGCGGCCAGCTGGGCGCGCACGACCTCGTGCATGGCGGCCACGTTGACCGGGGCGCCGAACACGCCCTCGTCCAGGTCGACGCTGCCGGTGACGTCGCCGGTACTGGTGTGCACGTCGACGGTCGGCATCACGACCGCCCTCCCCCGCCCACCGGCCGGGGCGCCTTCGCCGCGTCGCGCACGAGCACGACGGTGCCGTTGGAGCCCGGCACCGCGCCGCGGATCAACAGCAGGCGGCGCTCCGGGTCGACGCCCACGAGCTCCAGGTTCTGGACCGTGACGCGGTCGCCGCCCAGTCGCCCCGGCATGCGCGTGCCGGGGAAGACCCGGCTGGGCGTGGCGCAGGCCCCGATGGCGCCCGGCGCGCGGTGCACCTTGTGCGCCCCGTGGGAGGCGGGCATCCCGCCGAAGCCGTGCCGCTTGATGCCGCCGGCGAATCCCTTGCCCTTGCTGACGCCGGTCACGTCGACCCGCTCGCCCTGCTGGAACTGGTCCACCGTGAGCTCCTCGCCCGGCTGGTGCTCGCCGGGCAGCCGCAGCTCGACCAGGTGCCGGGTCGGGGCCACGCCGCCCCTGGCGAAGTGCCCGGCCAGCGGCTGGTTGACCTTGCGCGCACGACCGTAGCCCAGCTGCACGGCGGCGTAGCCGTCCCGCTCGGGCGTGCGGACCTGCACGACGGGACACGGCCCGGCGCGCACGACCGTGACCGGCAGGACACGGCCCTCGGTGTCGAAGACCTGCGTCATCCCGACCTTGGTGCCCAGGATTCCCTTGGCGCTCATCGTCTTTCTCTCTGCCTGCGGTCGCTACAGCTTGATCTCGATGTTGACGCCCGCGGGCAGGTCGAGCCGCATCAGCGAGTCGACCGTCTTCTGTGTGGGCGAGTGGATGTCGATCAGACGGTTGTGCGTGCGCATCTCGAAGTGCTCGCGCGAGTCCTTGTACTTGTGCGGGGAGCGGATGACGCAGTAGACGTTGCGCTCCGTGGGCAGGGGCACCGGCCCCGTGATCTTGGCCCCGGTGCGCTCGACCGTGTCCACGATCTTGCGCGCCGACTGGTCGATGATCTCGTGGTCGTACGCCTTGAGCCTGATGCGGATCTTCTGGTCGGCCATCTACCTGCCCTCTTCTTCCACGCCACTCATTCGTGGATGCTGGTGACGCGGCCGGCGCCCACGGTGCGCCCGCCCTCGCG
>JAHWKQ010000206.1 GCA_019347785.1 Actinomycetota bacterium | reverse complement strand
ACGGCAAGGACACCCGCGGCATCTTCCGGGTGCACCAGTTCGACAAGGTCGAGATGTTCTCGTTCACCCACCCGGACGACAGCGAGGCCGAGCACGAGCGGCTGCGACAGCTGCAGGTGGAGATCCTCACCGCGCTGGGACTGCACGGGCGTGTGGTCGACATCGCCGCCGGCGACCTGGGCGACGCCGCCGCCCGCAAGTACGACTGTGAGGTGTGGCTGCCCGGCCAGGACGCCTACCGGGAGCTGACCAGCGCCTCGAACTGCACCGACTACCAGGCCCGGCGGCTGCGCTGCCGGTACCGCACTCCGGAGGGCGGCACGGCGATGGTCCACACCTTGAACGGCACGGCCTGTGCGGTCGGCCGGACCATCATCGCGCTGCTGGAGACCCACCAGCGCGCGGACGGCACCGTGACCGTCCCCGACGTGCTGCGCCCCTACGTGGGCCGCGACCGGCTGGGCGACGAGGGCGGCCGCGGCGGCCCACGATGACCAGCGTGGCGGGCGTCGACCTGGGCGGGACCAACATCACCATCGGGCTGGTGGACGACGACTTCCGGGTGGTAGACGACGCCAAGGTGCCCACGCCGCGCGGCCCGGGCCGCGCGGTCGACGCGATCGTCGCCGCGGTGCGGGCCCTGGGCGCCGACGTCGCCGCCGTCGGTGTGGGTGCGCCCGGCCCCGTCAGCGACGGCGTGGTCCTGACCGCCCCCAACCTGCCCGGGTGGGGCGACTCGGTGCCGCTCGCGCAGCGGCTGCGCGACTCGCTGGGACTGCCGGTGGAGGTCGAGAACGACGCCACCGCGGGCACGGTGGGCGAGTGGCGGGCCGGGGCCGGGCGGGGCTCGGACCACTTGCTGGGGGTGTGGCTGGGCACGGGCGTGGGCGGCGGGCTCGTCCTGGACGGCCGCCCGTACCGCGGCGCCTCAGGGGCCGCCGGGGAGCTGGGCCACGTCCCCGTCCGTCTCGACGGCGCCCAGTGCGGCTGCGGGCTGCGCGGCTGCGTCGAGGCCTACGCGGGGCGGGCGTCGATGGAGCGCACCGTGCGGCTGGCCGCGGAGGCGGGACGGCCCACCGCGATGCTGGACATCGCCGCCGCCGCCGGCAAGCAGCGGCTCACAGCCAAGGTGTGGTCACGGGCGCTCGATGACGACGACCCACTGGCCGTCGCCGTCTTCGCCGAGGCGGTCGCCGCCGCCGGCGCGGGCATCGCCGCCGCCGTCAACCTGCTCGACCTGGACACGGTGGTGCTGGGCGGCGGGCTCACCGAGCGCTTCGGGAAGCGCCTGACCGGCCGGGTCCTGGCGGCCACGCGGGCGCACCTGCTCGTTGCCGACAAGCCGCTGCGGGTGGCGGTCGCCGAGCTGGGTGACGACTCCGGGATGGTGGGGGCGGCCGCGCTGGCCCTCGACGCCCTGGGATAGCCTTCGGCGGTGGCAAAACTCGTTCTCGGGCCCTGCCTGCGCTACGTCTCCGAGACGGAGGCGACCGTGTGGGTGGAGACCGACGTCGCCTGCGACGTCGACGTGCTGGGCCGGTCGGCGCGCACCTTCCACGTCGAGGGCCACCACTACGCCCTGGTGGTGGTCGATGGCCTCGGCCCCGGCGAGTCGCACCCCTACGAGGTCGCCCTCGACGGCGACGTGGTCTGGCCCGAGCCCGGCTCGGGCTTCCCGCCCAGTGTGATCCGCACCGTCGCGCCCGCC
This sequence comes from Actinomycetota bacterium, assembly GCA_019347785.1. GTDB lineage: Bacteria > Actinomycetota > Nitriliruptoria > Euzebyales > Egibacteraceae > JAHWKQ01. The sequence continues at coordinate 1,810 of JAHWKQ010000206.1, read as the reverse complement.
CGGGCGTTCACCCTGACGTTCGGCTCCTGTCGCGACGCGGCGCCCAACCACCCCCCGTACACGCTGCCCCGCGACGAGGACCCGCGGGGGCGGGAGATCGACGCGCTGGGCGCCTACGCCCTGCGCATGATGGGCCAGCCGCCCGAGCAGTGGCCGGACGCGCTGCTGCTGTTGGGCGACCAGGTGTACGCCGACGAGCCGTCTCCGGGCACCCGGGACTTCATCGCCGCCCGCCGCCCCCCGGGCACGCCGCCCGAGCACAGCATCGCCGACTTCGAGGAGTACACCCGGCTGTATGCGGAGTCCTGGCGCGACCCGGTGATCCGCTGGCTGCTGTCGACCGTGTCGACGTCGATGATCTTCGACGACCACGACATCCGCGACGACTGGAACACCTCGGCGGCGTGGGTCGCCCAGATGCGGGCCCAGCCGTGGTGGCACGAACTGATCGTCGGCGGGCTCATGTCGTACTGGCTGTACCAGCACATGGGCAACCTGTCACCGGCCGAGCACGGCGCCGACGGCCTGCTGGCGCGCCTGCAGCGCGCCGACGACGGGGGCCCGATCCTGCGGGAGTTCGCCGCCGCCGCCGACCGGGAGTCCGTCGGCACCCGCTGGAGCTACCGCCGCGACTTCGGGGCGGTGCGACTGGTCGTCATCGACTCCCGCTGCGGTCGGGTGCTCGACGAGCGGCGGGACATGCTCGACGAGGACGAGTGGGCCTGGGTCGGCGACCAGCTGTCCGGCGACGTGGACCACCTGCTCGTCGGCACGAGCCTGCCGTACCTGCTCAGTCACGGGACCCACAACCTGGAGGCCTGGAACGAGGCCGTGTGCGACGGGGCGTGGGGCGGCCTGGCCGCCCGGGTTGGCGAGCGCATCCGCCAGGGGGCCGACCTGGAGCACTGGGCGGCGTTCCGCCGGTCGTTCGAGCGGCTGGCGCTCACGCTGCGCTCCGTGGCGAGCGGCCGGCGCGGGAGGCCGCCCGCGTCGATCGTGCTGCTGTCCGGCGACGTGCACCACGCGTACCTGGCGGAGGCGTCCTTCCCCGACGGCCGGGTGTCCAGCCGGGTCCACCAGGCGGTCTGCTCGCCGCTGCGCAACCCACTGGAGCCGCTCCTGCGGCGCGTCCACTCGTTCAGCATGACCCGGACCTCCGAGGTGATGAACAGCCTGCTGGCCCGCGCCGCCGGCTGGCGGCCGCCGCCGATCGACTGGCGGATCACCCACGGCCCGTGGTTCAACAACCAGGTCGCCACCCTGCGCCTGGATGGCCGCGTGGCGCGCCTCCAGGTGGAACGGTCCACACCCGGCGATGCCGAGCCACGGCTGGTCCGGGTCCTGGACGAGGAGCTGACGCGCGCCCACGAGCCCACGGGCGCACCGCCGGCGCCCGGGTAGGTCAGTCGCCGGGTGGGCAGGCGCCCCGGGCCCAGCTGGAGTCGGCGTAGTCGAAGCCGGACATGTAGCGCAGGCCCTTGAGGAAGTCGGGCCGGCGCTTGTCCGCCGGCTCCCCGGCCGCCGACGCGCACACGGTGGGCACCTCGACGGTGGACGACTCGTCGCTGTAGGCGGGGGCCAGGGCCTGCCACATCACGACCAGCACGGCGACAACCACGACCGCCACCGCACCCCGTCCGGGACCCGGCCTGCCCGCGCCGCTCACGCCCCGGGCTCCTGGGGGTTGAAGCGCCGCTGGGACCGCCGCAGCTCGGCGAGCGCTGCCTCGCGGGCGCTGAATCCACGCGTGGTGACGTCCTTGGCCTCCAGGTCCTTGTAGACGGCGAAGAAGTGCTCGATCTCGTCGAGA
>JAHWKQ010000205.1 GCA_019347785.1 Actinomycetota bacterium | reverse complement strand
TCCCGCGCCTGAACGCCGCGATCGCCCGCGAGAGCCGCTTCCCCTCTGCTGGCACAAACACCACTAACTTGTCCCCGCAGGGTTTTGCCACCGAGGGCGGTGGCTACCCCCGCCGGGCGCGAGCCTCGGCCAGCAGGGCCTCCTCGGCGGCCCCGGCGGCGCGGCGCCGGTCCTCGGCCCACGACCGCAGGTCGGCCACACCCTGCCGGCACTCCCGGACCATTGCCGCCATCGGCTCCGCGGCCGCGCCGCCGGGCACGGTCCTCGTCTCCAGCGCCACCCGCGGGTCCAGCGCCCCGGCCACGACGTCGTCGGGGACCGACAGCGCCTCCCCCAGCACCTGCCGGGCGGCGCGCTCGATGGCGCCGGCGTCGAGCGCCTCGGGGCCGAGACCCCGCTCGGTCGCCAACGCGACCGCCCGGGACACGACCAGGTAGCACGAGCGGTAGTCGCGCCCGGTCGCCTGGCACAGCGCCTCGGCCAGGTCCGTCGCCTGCGTGAAGCCCCGCCCCGCCGCGCGGGCCATCCTGGCCGTGTCGGGCTCGAGGCTCTCGGTCACGGCGGCGGCCAGGTCGACCAGCCTGGTGGCCATGTCCACCGCCCCGGTGACCTCCCCGTAGGCGTACAGCAGGTTGTCCGTCCGCGCCGAAGGGGTGCGCTGGGTGGCCAGCAGGCCAGCCACCCGCCCCGTCAGCGTACCGGCCCCGCCGCGGATGACCGACAGGGCGTAGGGGTTGCGCTTCTGCGGCATCAACACGCTCGCGCGGCAGAAGGCGTCGCCGATGCCGACCAGCCCGAACTCGTCGCTCGCGTAGATCTCCAGGTCCTCCGCCAGGCGGCTGGCGTTGACGACGGCAAGGGACGCCGCCGTGAGCAGGGCCACGAGCCCGTCGGTCTGCCACATGGCGTCGCGGGTGTGCTCGATGTGGCCGTCGAAGCCGAGCAGGGCGGCCACGCGGGCGCGGTCCACCGGCAGCCGCGACCCGGCGACGCCGCCCGCCCCACCGGGGCTGCGGTTCACCCACGCGTGAGCCTCGCGCAGACGCCGGCCGTCGCGTAGGGTCGGGTAGGTGAACGACAGCAGGTAGTGGCCGAACGTGGTCGCCTGCGCCGCCTGCAGGTAGGTGTAGTCGGCCATCAGGGCGCCCGCGTGCCGGTCGGCGCCCTCAGTGAGCGCGCCGCCCAGTCGGGCGACCGCCGCCGCGAGCGCGACCACCCGCCCGCGCAGCGCGATACGGAACGCGATCCGGCCGGCCTCCCGGCGGGGCCGGCCCGCGGCCAGCCACCCCGCGGCCCGACCGACGCGCGGCTGCAGCCACCGCTCCCTGGAGTTGTACGCGTCCCCGTACACGGGGTCGAACGGGAAGTCCCCGGCGGGCATGTGGGCCAGCTCGAGCAGCGCGCCGAGCAGCTCGCGGCGGTCAGCGTCGCCCACGACGCCCTGGTCGGCCAGCTCCAGCACGTGGGCCAGGTCGGCCAGGGTCAGCCCATGGTGCAGCACGGGACCGTCGGCCACCTCCAGCTCGTAGCCCGCCGCGACCATCTCCGGCGCGGGGCCGCCGCGCACCCGGCCGGCCGCCCCCAGGTAGCCCTCGGGCGGCCGGGGGCTACCCGCGGCCACCGGCCACCGGCCCGAGCGACGGGACGAATGCCCCCGGCGCCCCGCCCGTGTGCCAGAACACGATCGGCCCCGCCGCCTCCCGCGACAGGTCGACCAGCGCGGCCATGGCCTTGGCGGTGAACACCGGGTCCAGCACCAGCCCCTCCGTCCTGGCGGCCAGCTCCGCCGCGGCGCGGCCCTCCGGCGACGGCGTGCCGTGGCCGGGGCCCAGGTAGCCGTCGAGGACCTCGGGGTCCCCGACCGCGGCGACGTCCAGTCCCGTGAGCTCGGCGCACGCGCCGGCCAGGGTCCGGACCCGCCGTACGCACTCCTGTCTCGGTCGGCTCACCGCCACGCCCACGACGCGGTAGGTGGCCTGCAGCCAGCGCGCCCCCACCTCGAGCCCGGCCTGGGTCCCGCACGACCCCGTCGCCAGCACCAGGTGGGTGGGCGAGACCCCCAGCTGCTCCAGCTGGGAGGCGAGCTCGAGGCTCGCGCCGAGGTAGCCGACGCACCCCACCGCCGTGGCCCCGCCGCGGGGGATGACGTACGGGCGCCGCCCGGCCTCGGCCAGCCGTCGGCCCAGCCGCTCGATCCCGGTGTCCACCGAGGCGCGGTCCGGGTCGTGGGTGTGCGTGACACTCGCGCCCGCCAGGGCGGTGAGCACGCCGTTGCCCCGCGGCGGGCCCTCGACGGGGTCGCCGTGGACGACCAGGTGCACGGACAGGCCGGCGCGGGCGGCGGCCAGCGCGGTGAGCGCGGTGTGGTTGGACTGCGCCCCACCGCCGGTGACCAGCGCGTCGGCGCCGCGGGCCAGCGCGTCGGCGACCAGGTACTCCAGCTTGCGCACCTTGTTGCCGCCGAGTCCGAGGCCGGTCAGGTCGTCGCGCTTGACGAGGACGGTGGCCCCCAGCGCCTCGGACAGGCGCGGCGCGGGCTGCAATGGCGTCGGCAGCGCGGCGAGGGGCGTCCGGGGCAGCCGCGACAGCCGCATCACAGGGTGGCGGGATCCGACGCCCGCGCCGCCCGGCCGGCCGCGACGGTGCGGTCCACGAGCTCGCCGGCCGAGCCCAGCGCGGCGGCGGGGTCCAGCAGCGCGTCGAGCTCGGCGCCGCTGAGGCTCCCGGCGACGGCCTCGTCGGCGGCGAGCGCGTCGCGGAAGCCCTGTCCCCGCTCGAGGCCGGCCATGGCCGCCCGGCGCACCACGTCGGCGGCGGTGTGCTTGCCGACCCGGTCGGCCAGCGCGCGCGTCACCGGCTCGGACATGACGTAGCCGTCCTGGTCGCGCAGGTTGGACGCCATGCGACCGGCGTCGACCCGCAGCCCGGCGACCAGTTCCGCGCCGGACGCAACGCAGGCCGCGGCGGCCGTGCAGGCCCGGGGCAGAAGCTCCCACTCGGTCTTCCACGCCGTTCCGTCGCGCTCGTGCTCGTGCACCATGCCCTCCAGGGCCAGCCCGGCCGAGGAGCGGACCACCCGCGCGAGGGTGCCCAGGTGCTCGGACCGCTCGGGGTTGCGCTTGTGCGGCATCGTGATGCTGCCGACCACCCCGGCCGCGGCCGCCTCGCGGACCTCGCCGATCTCGGCGCGCTGCAGGTTGTGGACCTCCTCCCCGATCTTGGCCAGGGTGCCGGTGAGCATCGCCAGCAGGGCGCAGAACTCGGCGACGCGGTCCCGGGCGGTCAGCCATGTCATCCCGGGCGCGGACAGCCCCAGCCGCGTGCAGAAGCGCTCCTGCAGCTCCAGCGCGTCGGCCCCCCAGAACGAGGCCGTGCCCACGGCGCCCGCCAGCTGCCCGACCGACCAGCGGGCCTGGGCCTGCTTGAGGCGTTCCAGGTGCCGGCGGACCTCGGCCGCCCAGACCGCCGCCTTGAACCCGAACGTGATCGGCAGGCCCGGCTGGCCGTGCGTGCGCCCGACC
>JAHWKQ010000204.1 GCA_019347785.1 Actinomycetota bacterium | reverse complement strand
CGTCCGGTCGAGAACCTTGAGGCCCAGCCGGCTCTCCAGGTTGCGCTGCTGGGCGGGCGACAGCTCGTCGTCGAAGATCACCGCGTCGGCGTCGACCGACCGTGCGAGGCCACGCAGCTCGTCGACCTTGCCGCGGCCGAGGAACGTGCCGACGTCCGGCAGGTCGCGGCGCTGCACCACGCGGCCCGCGACGCGCGCCCCGGCCGTATCGACGAGCAGCTCCAGCTCCCGCAGCGACGCGTCGACGTCGTGCGAGCCGACGTCCGCCGGCTGCAGGGCGACCAGAACCGCCACCTCGACCGGTCGGAAGATCGCCACGCCCTCGCGCGGGGCACCCTCCTCGACGCGCTCCGCCCCGCTGCGCCGTCGCTGTGCCCGGCTCAGGCGCAGCTCACCGTCGCTCACGCCGGCCCGCCGCTCACCCGCGCGACGGCGCCCGCCCCCAGCGCGCCGAGCCACGCGGGGTCCAGATCGCCCGAGGCCACCTCCACGGCGGGGCCGGTGACCGTGACCGTCTCCGGGCCCCAGGCGACCCCCAGGCTGCCGCCCGGCAGCTCGACGGCCGTCGTGCGCCGGGCCAGGCCGAGCAGGGCCGCGGCGACGGCCATGGCCGACGCCCCGGTGCCCGAGGCGAGCGTCTCCCCGACGCCGCGCTCCCAGACCCGACCGACCACCCGGTCGCGCGCGGGGACGGCGACGAACTCCACGTTCGTGCCCTCGGGGAAGACCGGGTGCCGCTCGATCAGCGGGCCGAGGGTTCGTACCGGGGCGGCCGCCACGTCGTCGACGACCAGCACGGCGTGAGGATTCCCGATCGACAGTGTGGTGACCCGGACCGTGCGCCCGTCGACGACCAGCTCGTCGTCCACCACCCCGGGGCGCGGAGGGCCCATGTCGACCCGCGCCCTGTCCACGAGCCCGTCGGGGCCCCGGGTGCACAGCACCGGCTTCACGCCCCCGCGCGTGTCGACGCGGACCGTGTCGCCGGCGACCAGGTTGCGATCCACGGCGAACTTGGCCACGCACCGCACGCCGTTGCCGCACATCTGGGCCAGCGAGCCGTCGGCGTTGCGGTAGTCCATGAACACGTCGGCGCCGACGCCGGCTCGCGGAGGGCCGAGGCGGATGACGCCGTCGGCGCCCAGCCCCAGGTGGCGGCTGCACAGAGCCCGCGCCAGGGCGGGGGTCAGTTCCAGCCGGTCGTCATGGTCGGGCAGCAGGACGAAGTCGTTGCCGGCGCCGTGGGCCTTGACGAATCGCATCAGCCGGCGAGCACTCCGATCGCGTGGTCGGGCGTCACCCATCGTACCCGGGGGTCGGCCCGGAACCAGCGGATCTGGCGGGCGGCATAGCGGCGCGTCCGCACGCGGATGCGCTCGGCGGCCTCCCCGAGGGTGCAGCGGCCCGCGAGGTGCTCGAACACCTCGGCGTACCCGATGGCCTGCCGCGCGGTCGCCGACAGGGGGCCGCGGAGCAGCGCCCGGCACTCCTCGACGAGTCCGGCCCGCACCATGGCGTCGACGCGGGCGTCGATGCGGGACGCCAGTCTCTCCCGCTGGGTCCGCAGGCCGACGACGGTCAACTCCGGGTAGACCGACCGGTACCCGTCCCACGCGCGACGCCAGGCGCTGAACGGGCCGCCCGTGAGCTCGACGACCTCCAGCGCCCGGACCACACGCCGCAGGTTGCCCGGGTCGATGCGCGCCGCCGCGGCGGGGTCCAGCGCACGAAGCGCGGCGTGCGCGCCGTGGGGGTCCCGGGCCCAGCGACGCCTGATGGCGGCCCGCACGGCCGTGTCCGTAGGGGGGAACTCCAGCGGGTCGACGACCGCGCGGAAGTACAGTCCAGAGCCACCCACCAGCAGCGGCACCGCTCCACGCGCCCGCACCTCCGCCACAGCCTGACGCGCGATCCCCCGGAACCACCGCACGGTGCAGTCGCTGCCGGGGTCGAGCACGTCGACGAGGTGGTGGGGGACGCGTGCGCGGTCGGCGGCGGACGGCTTGGCCGTGCCGACGTTCATGCCCCGGTAGACGGTGAACGCGTCGACGGCGACGATCTCGGCGTCGAGGCGCGCGGCGGCCTCCAGGGCCACGGCGCTCTTGCCCGCCCCGGTCGGGCCGACGAGGGCGCGCACCGGCGGCTCAGCCCCTCGGGCCACGGTCAGCGACCGGTCACCGCCGGCCGCCGACGAGGTAGCCCGCCCCGCGCGGGGCGGCGTACAGACGCAGCCCGACGTTGGTCCTGGACCGCTCGCAGACCCCGTGCAGCACCGCCATCGGCGCCCAGCCGACCGCGCCCACGCGCTGGGCCCGCTCCGGCCCCAGGCCCTCGAGGCGGTCCAGGCGTCCGTCGGCGACGGCTGCCGCGGCCGCCTCGCCCCACTCCCGCGCGCCGTCCACCGAGGCCGGCGGGGCGCCCGGCCCCGGCTCCGCCGAGCAGTCGCCGGTGGCCACGACCGTCCCTGACAGTCCCGCCTCCTCCACCGCCTGGGCGGTGGCCGCGCCCACGCCGACGAGGGCGGCGAAGTCGGCCGTCGCCGGCACGGCGACCGGGGCGAAGCAGTGGTGGGAGCCGAGCAGCAGGGCCAGCACGGACAGGCTCAGCGGCAGGGTGCCCCGCCGCAGCAGCGGATACTGCGTGACCCGGGTGATCGCCTCCATGGCCGGCACCGAGACCTCCACCCGCCGACGCAGGTCGGGGCGACCCACGCCGGCCAACGTCGCCTCCACCGCCCCGTAGACCCCCCGCGCGCTCGACTCGCTGCCCGACGAGCCCGGGGATGACGCCGCGAGCAGCACCGTCACGTCGGCCCGCGGCAGGGACGCCACGATCGTCTCGACGGCCTCGCGGACCTCCCCGACCCCGGTCGGGGAGCTCGGCGCGACACCCTCCAAAAGCAGGGGCGCGCTCGGCAGGATCGCGACCCCGGCGATCACGCGCGGAGGCGGGCGGGCGCGGCCGTCGCCGCCGGGCCCGCCCCGGTCACCTCGCCGAACAGATAGTGCGGGCGGGCCTCCGTCAGGTGCGCCTCGACGAACGCGCCGGGCGCGGTCGCCGCGGTCGCCGGCACGTGCACCAACCGGTTGGTGCGCGTACGCCCGCTGGCGTAGGCGGCATCGGTCCTGGAGGGCCCCTCGATCAACAGCTGCTGGACTGTGCCGACCTGACGGGCGTTCGCGGCGTGCGACAGCGCGCGGGTCCGGGCGGTCAGGCGCTCGTAGCGGTCGGCGACGACTGCCGCCGGCAGGTGGCCGTCCAGGCCCACCGCGGCGGTCCCGGGGCGCTGGGAGTACTGGAAGGTGAACGCGGCGTCGAACGCGGCGGCGTCGACGACCGCGAGCGTGTCGGCGAAGTCCTCCTCGCTCTCGCCCGGGAAGCCCACGATGACGTCGGTGGTCAGGGCGACGTCCGGGATCGTCTCGCGGGCCTCGGCCACAAGGTCCAGGTAGCGCCGGGACCGGTACGCCCGCCGCATCCGGCGCAGCACCCGGTCGCTGCCCGACTGCAGGGGCAGGTGCAGCTGCTCGCAGACGCTGGG
>JAHWKQ010000203.1 GCA_019347785.1 Actinomycetota bacterium | reverse complement strand
CTCTTCGGCCTGCGTGTCGAACCACAGCCACGGGGTGATCCGGTTCATCTCGCCATGGCGCCATGCTCGCACCCGCCGGAGGCGCTGCGCAGCGTTCGGCACGCGCGCAATGTCGCTCGGCGAGCACCGCCCCCCGATGCGGTGTCGCCGACGCGGCTGCGAAAGAACGAGCGACTGCCTGCTGTCCGCTGCCGTCGCGATGCGGCAGCGCTCCTGATGCATCGGTGCTCGTACTTCACGCGTGGTTCGATCCCGTTGTGTTCTCAACTGTGTTCTCAACGCCGGTTCGCCCGTGCACGACCCGCTCGGCCGCGGCGTCGACCACGCGGCGGCCGGCTCCGCCGGACGTCGGGGCCTCGGGCCGGTACGACTCCCCGGCCAGCGCGGCCACGCACGCCCCCGCCGACGCCGCCAGGCCCTCGAGGTCGTAGCCGCCCTCCAGGAAGGCGATGCGTCGGCCCGCGCCGACCAGCCCGGCCACCCGCTCGGCCAGCAGGCCGAAGTCGCCCGCCGACAACCCCATGTCGGTGAGGGGGTCGGCCCGGTGGGCGTCGAAGCCCGCCGAGATGAGCACCCACGTCGGCGCAAAGCTCGCAGCCACGGGCGCGATCACCTCGTCGAAGGCGGCCAGGTACACGTCGCCGGTGGCGCCCGCCGGCAGCGGCAGGTTCACCGTCGTCCCCGCCCCCGCTCCGCTGCCCGTCTCCTCCAGCCGCCCCGTCCCCGGGTACAGCGGGTACTGGTGCAGCGACACGTACGCCACCCGGGCATCGGCGTAGAAGGCGTCCTGGGTGCCGTTGCCGTGGTGGGCGTCCCAATCGACGATCAACACGCGCTCTCCCCGTGCGGCCAGCACGGCGGCGGTGACGGCCACGTTGTTGACCAGGCAGAAACCCATCGCCCGCGACGGCGTGGCGTGGTGGCCCGGCGGCCGCACCACGAGGAAGGCGGCGTCGGCCTCTCCGGCATCGAGCCGCTCGACGGCGTCGACCCCGGCGCCCGCGGCGAGCAGCGCCGCCTCCCAGGACGCCGACGACGCCGCGGTGTCGGCATCGATGCGGCCTCCGCCCGCCGCGCAAAAGCGCTCGATGGCATCCAGGTATCCCGCCGGGTGCACGAGCTCGAGCTCGTCGCGCCGGGCGGGCCGCGGCGCCACGGGAACCAGCGCCTCCCCCACCCCCGCCGCCTCGATCCCCCGCAGCACGGCGTCCAGCCGGGCGGGCCGCTCCGGGTGCCCGTAGCCGGTGTCGTGGTCGACGAAGCGCGGGTGGGTGCCGAGGAGGACGGCCACATCTCGAGGCTACGCCGGACGAAGTCCCTCCCGGCACCGCCCGCCGGTAACCTCGCCGTGCCGTGGGCGCCGACACCGAGGTGATTCGCTGGGGAGCCGAGCGCGCCCGGACGGGGCCGTGGCGTGGCGATCGCCGCGTCGCCTACCTCGCTCCCGTCCCCGACGCCCCCGCCCCCTCCGCTGCCTTCGTCCGCCGCTGCTGCGAGATCCTCGCCGCCCGCGGCTTCTCCCGGGTAGTCACGGCCGCCCTCGGCCCCGACGAGCAGCCCGCCTTCCTCTCCGCGGGCTTCGCCGTCGAGGAGCGCCTCCACCTGCTGGCCCACGACCTGCGCGACCTCCCGCCGGTCATGCCCCTGGAACGCACCCTGCGCCGCGCCCGCCCCGCCGACCGGGCCGCCGTCCTCGCCGTCGACGGCGCCGCCTTCCCCGACTTCTGGCGGCTCGACGAGCGCGGGCTGGAGGACGCCGTCCGCGCCACCCCCCACGTTCGCTTCCGGGTGGCTGCCGACCCCGACGTCTACGCCTACGCCGTCACCGGCCGGGCCGGCCGCCGCGGGTTCCTCCAGCGCCTGGCCGTCGACCCGGCCCGCCAGCGCGCCGGCGTGGGTCGGGCGCTCGTCCTCGACGGGCTGCGCTGGCTGCGGCGGTGGCGGGTGGAGCGGGCGGTGGTCAACACCCAGCTCGAGAACGAGCCGGCGCTGGCCCTCTACGAGAGCCTGGGCTTCCGCCGTGAACCGTCGGGCCTCACCGTCCTCAGCACAGGGCTGGGCGGGTGACGGCGATAATGCGCCTTTCTCTGCGGGCCGTGCTCGGCGCCGTCTTCCTCGTCACCACGGCCGCCACCGCCGCCGCCATCGCTGCCTCTCAGCCCGAGCCCGCCGCCACCTTGCGCCTCGCCTCGCAGACGCCGTGGGTCGGCCCCGGCGAGGAGTTCGGCATGCGGGTCGTGGTGGGCGGCTCGGTGGACCGGGCCGACACCGAGCTCGCCGTCTCCGTCTACCGACGCCTCACCAGCCGGTCGGCCTTCGCCCTCTCGCTGACCGACCGCATGGAAGGCACCCCCATAAGCGCGCCCGCCGCCGCCGCCCTCGTCACCCTGCCGCCCGACCCCGGCGGCGCCGTCCAGATCGGACTCCCCATCCAGGACCCGGCCCAGCCCCTCGACCCCGCCCGCCTGCGCCTGCGCGACGCCGGCGTCTACCCCGTGCGCGTCGAGCTCCGCCGAACAGGCGGCGGCGTGGTCCTCACCCGGTTCGTCACCCACCTCGTCTACGCCACCCCGCCGGGGGTGGACGGCGAGCGGCTGCGGGTCGGCCTGGTGCTCCCCTTCCACGCCCCACCCGCCCTGCAGCCCGACGGCGACCGCGTCCTGCCCGACGCCGAGCGGACCCGCCTGCGCACCGTGGCCACCGCGGTCGCCCGCCGCACCGACGTGCCCCTCACCCTTCGGCCCACGCCGGAGACGCTCCAGGCCCTGGCCGCCTCCCCCGACGAGGCCGACCGCAACGCGGTGGCGACGTTGCGCGACAGCGTCAGCCACCTCCAGGTGGCGGCGGGCACCTACGTCCCCGTCGACGTCAGCGCCTTCGCCGCCGAGGAGTTGGTCGACGAGCTGGCGGCGCAGCTCCAGCGCGGCAACCAGGTCGTCTCCGACGTGCTCGGCGTGCAGCCCGACCGCCGGCTGCGCATCACCGACTCCCGCCTCGACGGCCCCGTCCTCCAGCGTCTGCGCGAGCAGCAGGTGGAGCGCGTCGTCGTGCCCGAGACAGCCCTCACGCCCGTCGACCTGCCGGTGACGCTGACCCAGCCCTTCGAGCTCGACAACCGCCAGGTGCGCCGGCCCGCGGCGCTGGCTGCCGATGCCGGCCTGGCCGACCACTTCGACCCGTCGCCCGATCCCGTGCTGTCGGCCCACCACCTGCTGGCCGACCTGGCCGTCCTCTACTTCGACCGCCCCGGCCGTACGCCCCGGGCCGCGGTGGCCATGCCCGCCGACTCGTGGGACGGGCACCCCGCCTTCCTCGGGACCGTGCTCGACGGCCTGGCCGGCAGCCCCATCGTGCTCCCGACCACCGTGGACACCCTGTTCGACACGGTGCCGCCCGCCACCACGGGTCGCGGCAACGACGTCCTCCGCCGCGCGCTGGCCCGCCCCGCCGAGCCCGCCGATTAGCTTCCCGACGAGCGCATCCGCGCCGCCCGACAGCGCATCCAGTCGTTCGCCGCCATGCTCGACTCGGACAACCCCCGCGACGACGCCATGGAGGAGCAGCTCC
>JAHWKQ010000202.1 GCA_019347785.1 Actinomycetota bacterium | reverse complement strand
TGTTGCTGTGCAATCCCCACGCCACGGCGACCGGGAGGGGGGTCGTCGACGCCGTGGCGCGCGTGCTGGCGGCGCAGTTGTCGCTCGACGTCGAGATGACCACGCGCCGCGACCACGCGGTCGAGTTGGCCGCGGCGGCCGTGCGCGACGGCTGCGAGGTCGTCGTCGCGCTCGGCGGCGACGGGACCGTGAACGAGGCCATGCAGGCCGTCGCCGGCTCGGCCGCCAAGCTGGCGCTCGTCCCCGGGGGGTCCACCAACGTGTGGGCCCGCACCCTGGGTCTGCCCCGCGACCCCCTGGCCGCCGCCGGCGCCATCCTGGAGGCGCTGCGCGCGCGCCGGGAGCGCAGGGTCCACCTCGGCACCGCCAACGGGCGCTACTTCGGCTTCACGGCCGGATTCGGCTACGACGCCGAGGTGGTCCGCCTCGTGGAGCGCCACGAGCGGCTCCGGCGGCTGCTGGGGAAGGGGTCGTTCGTCTGGTGCGGGCTGCTCGCCCTGCTGCGCGGCTTCGCCCCTCGGGGCGCCCGCGTCACGGTGACGACCGACGAGGGCGAGCGGCTGGAGGGCCTGCGCACGGTCGTGTGCTGCAACTCCGACCCCTACAGCTATGTGGGTGACCGCCCGTCCCGGCTGTGCCCCGACGCCGACCTGGCCGGCGGCCTGGACGCGATCGGCGCCGAGCGCGTCGACCTGGGCGCGGTGCTGCGGATGGCCCGCGGCGCCCTGTCGCCGGGCGGCCTCGGCCCCATGCGCCGCGTGCACCGCTGGCACGACCACACAGGCTTCGAGCTGTCCGCCACCGCGGCGCTGCCGCTGCAGGTCGACGGCGACTACGTCGGCCGGGCGGCCACGGTGTCGCTGGGAAGCGCGCGCGACGCCCTCACCCTGGTCGCGTAGCCGCCGGTCGACCCAGCGCGGCCACCACTCCCCCGGCATCGTCGGTGCACAGCGCGTCCACGCCCGCGGCGGCCAGCCACCGGGCCCGCCCGGGATCGTCGACCGTCCAGACCATCACCTGCAGGCCCTGGGCGTGGGCCCGGGCGACGCCCTCGGCGTCCAGCCCGGGGGCGTCAGCGGCCGCGCACACGGCCTGCGCGCCCAGGTCCCCGGCCAGGGCCACAGCGGCGTCGACCCGCTGCAGGCCGGTGTGCACCAGGCCCGTCGGCACGTCGGGCAGGCGCTCACGCGCCGCGACCAGCGTCCGCGGGTTGAAGGAGCTCACGAGCAGGGGCCGCCCGCCCCCCTGGTCTCCCAGGACCGGCGCCAGGGCCGCGACGACCGCGTCGGTCTCGTCGTGGTCCGGCTCCCCCGGCGTGTTCTTCACCTCGACGTCCACGCCGGCGCCGGGCGGCAGCCCTCGCAGGACCCCGTCGAGGGTCCACACACCCAGCCCGCCCAGGGCCTCGGCGCTGCGGGCGACCAGCGGACAGCCGTCGGCGGTGACGGGGTCGTGGTGGACCATCGGGACGCCGTCGGCCGACCGGCGGACGTCCAGCTCGACCCAGGTCGCTCCCGCGGCCAGCGCGGCGGCGAACGAGGCCGGCGTGTTCTCCGGGGCGAGCCGGCGCGCCCCGCGGTGACCGACGACCACAGGCGCCGGACCGTGCCATACCGGGCCCATCGGACGCAGTGTAGGGCCGGGGCAGCCTGTCACATCAATCGCTCGGGAGAAATTTCAAGCAAATCTCTTTACGGACCTGGGGGCGCTCGGGTAGCGTGTCCCTCACATGTCATTGTGAGCGGCTTCACAAGTGCTCCACGCCGCATGCGACCGACGGGGGATGACAGCGTCGAGCGAGGGGGCGGGCACCACAGCCCGGGTTTCGCGGCGCCTGAACCAGATCTGCACCGAAAGCGAGCCACCATGGACTGGCGTCAGCACGCAGCCTGCATCGACGAGGACCCCGAGCTGTTCTTCCCGGTGGGATCGACCGGGCCCGCGCTGGAGCAGGTCGAGCGCGCCAAGCAGATCTGCCGCCGTTGCCCGGTCATCGAGCAGTGCCTCGAGTGGGCGCTGGACACCAACCAGGACGCGGGCGTCTGGGGTGGTCTGAGCGAGGACGAGCGGCGCACGCTGCGGCGCAGCCGCCAGCGGCGGCGCCGCCTGGCCAGCTGACGGCCCGTCAGGGCAGGGGGACCAGCAACTCCATCGCCGTGCCGGCCCCCGGAGCGCGCTCGAGCGTGCCGCCCAGCTCGCTCTCGACCAGGGTCCGGGCGATCTGCAGGCCAAGGCCGGACAGCTCATCGAGGGTGACGTCGCGGGGAAGTCCCACGCCGTCGTCGCTGACGACCGTGCGCAGGGTCGCGGGGCCGCGCTCGAACAGGATCCGCACGGTGCCGCCGCGCTCGTCGAAGGCGTGCTCGACGCAGTTCTGCAACAGCTCGGTGAGCACGAGCGCCAGCGGCGTGGCGACCTCGGCCGGCAGCTCCCCGGGGTCGCCCTCGAGCTTGAACACGACCGGGACGTCGGGGTCGACGAGCCCGTCGGCGAGCATGTCGACGATGCGCCGCGCGATCTCGGTGAACGCGACCCGCTGACGTGTCTCCTGGCTGAGCGTCTCGTGGACGTACGCGATCGACGTGATGCGCCGGACGCTCTCGGCCAGGGCGTCGCGCGCCTCGGCCGAGTGCAGCCGTCGGCCCTGCAGGCGCAGCAGCGAAGCCACCGTCTGCAGGTTGTTCTTCACGCGGTGGTGGACCTCGCGGATGGTCGTGTCCTTGAGGCGCAGCGCCCGCTCCTGGTGGCGCAGCTCGGTGACCTCGCGGACCAGCACGAGGCCGCCCACGAGGGATCCGTCGACCACCAGCGGCAGCAGCCGGCGCAGCACGACGGCGCCGTCGGCCTCGACCTCGCTCTCGACGGGCCTGCGCTCCCGGAGGGCGTCGACCAGCTCGTCACGGCGCGGATCGACGTCCGACAGGCACTGGCCGATCAGGTGCTCGAGCCGGCCCAGTCGCCGGTAGGCCGATATGGCGTTGGGGGAGGCATAGGTCACCCAGCCGTCCACGTCGAGGCGCACGACGCCGTCCCCCACGCGCGGGGACAGGTGCCGCTCGCCGGCCCGGTCACCCGGGAAGGGGAAGGTGCCCGAGGCGAGCATCCGGGCCAGCTCGTCGGCGGTCTGCAGGTAGGTCAGCTCCAGCTGTGACGGGGAGCGGGCGGTCGAGACGTTCGCCTCCCGCGTGACCACCGCCACGACCTCCCCACCGAAGCGCACGGGGACCGCCTCCTCGCGCACCGGCACCCCGGTCGACCAGTCCGGGTCGGCGTCACGGATGACCCGTCCCTCGGCGAAGGCCCTGCGCACCAGCGGCCGTGAGCCCGCCGGCAGCGCCCGGCCGACCAGATCCTCGGTGTAGATCGTCTGCGCCGTGTACGGGCGCATCTGGCCGACGCAGCGGAACCCCGTCTCGCCCCGGCCGGGCTTGTCGGGCACGAACAGCAGCAGGTCGGCGAAGGACAGGTCGGCCAGGATCTGCCAGTCGGTGAGCAGCAGCTCCAGCTGGGCGACGACGTCCTCGTCGTCGACCCGCCGGCGCAACAGCTCCCGCAGCGTGTGCATGAGC
>JAHWKQ010000031.1 GCA_019347785.1 Actinomycetota bacterium | reverse complement strand
GCGGGCCACACGCGGGGCGCCGGTGGCCGGCCCTCGGGAGATCGCCCGGGGGCTGCTGGCCGCCGCCGCCACGGCGCTGCTGCTCACCGTCGCGCTGGCGGAGGGGGTCGGGATCGCCACGCCCGGCGTCGGCCGCCTCTCCGGTGCGGCGCTGCTGCTGGCGGGCGGCGGCCTGTGCGTGTCCCTGGTGGCCACGGCCCGCTCCCTGCCCGCGGGGCGGCGCACGGCGGGGACGGTGGCGCGCCGGCTGGCCCGGCCATGGACCGCCCCCCCGGGCGGCTGGGTCTTCTTCGCCCTCGGGACGGTGGCGGCGGCGCCCTTCGCCGCCGTGCACACCGACGTGACCTGGTACGTCGACTCCGCGCGCATGCTCGCCGCCCTGCACTACGTGCGGTCCGGCGGCCTGCAGCACCTGCTGCACTCCCAGGAGGTGCTCATGCCGCACCTCACGCTCAGCCCCGCCGTGGCCGCATGGGGCATCGCCGGGGCCAGCGCGGTGAACCTCGTCTTCCTGTTCGCGCTCAGCGGCATCGTGTGCCTCGTGGCCTGGCGGGCGACCGGCGACCCGTTGGCGGGCCTGCTGGCCTCGGCGGCGCTGCTGTCGCTGGACTGGGTCGCGGCTCAGGCCACCGCGCTGACCATGTACTTCGCGATGCTGGCGTTCGGCTACGCCGGGGCCTGGCTGAGTTACCGGGCCCTCGCCGCGAGGACCGGCGCCCGGCGCTGGTGGACGGCCGTCGCCGCCGGTGCGTGCCTCGTGCTCAGCGCGGAGAGCCACGGCGTCGGCCAGCTGTTCCTCGCGTCGCCGCTGCTGCTGCTGGCCATCGCGCCGCGGGTGGGGCCGGCGCTGCGGGCCGCCGGGCGGGTCTACCTGGCCGCCTTCGTGCTGTTCCTGCCGCGGGCGATGATCAACTACGCCGAGGGCGGTTTCACCAGCTTCCGACGCATCCGCACCAACTTCCTCATCGAGCAGGGCTACCTGCGGATGATCAACCGGAACCTGTACCAGGGCATGTTCTCCGACCCGCTGGAGTACTTCGGTCACTTCGTCAGCCCCCTAGCGCAGGTGCTCGGCGACACCGCGCGCACGACGGGGGCCCTGATCGTCGTCGCCCTCGTGCTCGCCCGAGGGCGCGCCCGCTGGCTCGCCGTCGGCTGCGCGTCGCTGTGGCTGCTCGCGATGCTCGTCAAGATGCCGGTGCCGTTCCCCCGCTACTTCAGCCCCCTGCTGCCGGGCGCGGCGATCTGCGCCGGCGTCGGCGCCCACCTGCTGCTGCGTCGCCGCTGGTCGCTGCGGGGCCGTCCGGTGCCCCGCGCGGCGCTCGCCCTGACCCTGACCGTGCTGATGGTGGGCGGCGCGGGCCTCAACGCCGTCTTCGGCACGATGTTCAGCCAGGACATGCAGCGGTGGGTCGACGCCCGGCCGTTCGCGGAGATGGTCCAGCGCATCGACGACGACCGCAGCGTCTTCGGCGTCCGGGCGACGCAGATGTTCTTCGTCGACAACGACAACGCGACCTACAACAGCCTCAACGCCACCGAGGCCGACTTCGTCACCTACCTCACCTGGCCGTCGGACGAGCAGGTCGTGCGCATGCTGCGCCGCCTGGGGGCCGGCTGGGTCTACGTGCAGCGCGAGCGGTGGAAGGAGGTCGCCTACCACGAGACCTGGCTGCGCCCGCGGTACGGCAAGCGGGTGCGCCACCTGCAGTCGCTGGACGCCAGTCCCCGGTTCTGCAAGGTGTTCGCCGACGACGGCTACGCGCTGTACCGCGTCGGCGCCTGCCGGCCGGCGCTGGTCACCCGAGGGTGAGCTCGCCGCCGACCGCGTCGACCTTGACCGTGTCGCCCTCGCGGACGCGCCCGTCGATCAGGGCGACGGCGACCTTGTCCTCCAGCTCCTTGCGGATCACCCGCTTGAGCGGTCGGGCGCCGAAGACGGGGTCGTAGCCCCGCTCGGCCAGCCAGTCGCGGGCGGCGTCGGTCAGCTCGACGGTCAGGTCCCGCTGGGCGAACCGCTCCCGTACCCGTGCCAGCTGGATGTCGGTGATCGCGCGCAGCTGCCCGCGGTCCAGCCGGTGGAAGATCAGCACCTCGTCGAGCCGGTTGAGGAACTCCGGCCGGAAGTGCTGGCGCACCGCGGCCATGACCCGCTCGTGGATCGCGTCCTCGGACTCGGTGGGGTCCAGGATGTAGGCGCTCCCGAGGTTCGACGTCATGATGACGACCGTGTTGCGGAAGTCCACGGTGTGGCCCTGGCCGTCGGTCAGGCGACCGTCGTCGAGCAGCTGCAGCAGCGTGTTGAACACGTCCGGGTGCGCCTTCTCGACCTCGTCGAGCAGCACGACCGAGTACGGGCGGCGCCGGACGGGCTCGGTGAGCTGGCCCCCCTCCTCGTAACCGACGTAGCCGGGCGGGGCCCCGACGAGCCGGGACACGGTGTGCTTCTCCTGGAACTCGCCCATGTCCAGGCGCACCATGGCCCGCTCGTCATCGAACAGGAACTGGGCCAGCGTGCGCGCCAGCTCGGTCTTGCCCACCCCGGTGGGCCCCAGGAACAGGAACGTGCCCAGCGGGCGGTCGGGGTCGGCCAGGCCGGCGCGGGACCGGCGGACCGCGTCCGCGACGGCCTTGACGGCCTCGGGCTGGCCGACGACCCGCTCGGCCAGGACCTCCTCCAAGCGCACGAGCTTGCTGCGCTCGCTCTCCAGCAGGCGGGCGACCGGCACGCCGGTCCACTTGGCCACGACCCCGGCGACGTCCTCCGCGTCGACCTGCTCCTTCAGCATGCGCTGCTCGGACTGCAGCTCCCCCAGCGCGGCGTTGGCCTGCTCCAGCTCGGCCTCCAGGCCCGGGATGCGCCCGTAGCGCAGCTCGGCGGCCTGCTGCAGCAGCCCGTCGCGCTCCGCCCGCTCGGCGTCCTCCCGCGCGGACTCGATGGTGGACTTCAGCTCGCGGATCCGCTCGATCGCGGCCCGCTCGGACTGCAGGTGGGACCGCAGGCCGGTGAGGCTCTCCCGCAGGTCGGCGAGCTCGGCCTCGATCGCGCGGGCGCGCTCGGCGGCCGAGGGATCGTCCTCCTCGTCGGCCGAGATGGCGGCCTTCTCGATCTCGAGTTGCTTGACGCGCCGGTCCAGGACGTCGATCTCGGCGGGCATCGAGTCGATCTCCATGCGCAGCCGTGAGGTTGCCTCGTCGATGAGGTCGATGGCCTTGTCCGGCAGGAAGCGCTCGGTCAGATAGCGGTCCGACAGGCGGGCGGCGGCGATCAGCGCGGCGTCGGTGATGCGGACCCCGTGGTGGACCTCGTAGCGCTCCTTCAGCCCCCGCAGGATCGCGACCGTGTCCTCGACGCTCGGCTCGCCCACGTGGATCGGCTGGAAGCGCCGCTCCAGGGCCTTGTCCTTCTCGACGTCGCGGTACTCCTCCAGCGTCGTGGCGCCGATCATGCGCAGGACGCCCCGCGCGAGCAGCGGCTTGAGCATGTTGCCGGCGTCCATCGCGCCCTCGGCCTTGCCGGCGCCGACGATGGTGTGCAACTCGTCGACGAAGGTGATGACGCGGCCCTCGGCGGCCTCGATCTCGCGCAGAACGGCCTTGAGGCGCTCCTCGAACTCGCCGCGGTACTTCGCGCCCGCGATCAGAGAGCCCATGTCCAGCGCGACGATGCGCTTGTCCGCCAGGGACTCGGGCACGTCGCGGGCGACGATCCTCTGGGCGAGGCCCTCGACGATCGCGGTCTTGCCCACACCGGGGTCGCCGATGAGGACCGGATTGTTCTTGGTCCGCCGCGACAGCACCTGGATGACACGGCGCACCTCCTCGTCGCGGCCGATGACCGGGTCCAGCGAGCCGTCCCGGGCCTCGGCGGTCAGGTCGCGCGTGTAGCGCTCCAGGGCCTCATACGTGGCCTCGGGCGTCTCGCTGGTCACGCGCTGGTTGCCGCGGACATCCCGCAGCGCCGTCAGCAGGGCGTCCCCGTCGACGCCGGCGTCGCGCAGCATTGCTCCCGCCGCCCCGTCGTCGGCGGCCAAGGCCAGCAGCAGGTGCTCAGTCGAGGTGTAGTCGTCGCCGAGGGACCCCGCCCGCTCCTGCGCGTCGGTCAGGACACGGGCCGCCGCCCGCGACAGCGACGGCTGGGCGCTGGCCCCCCGGGCGGACGCCAGCGTCCCCAGGCGGCGCTCCGTGGCGCCGCGCAGCGCGGCCGGCGCCGTGCCCAGCCGGGTCAGGACCGCCGCCACCGGACCCTCGGCCTGTCCCAGCAGGGCGTGCAACAGGTGCAGCGGCACGACCTCGGCGTTGCCCCGCTCGCCGGCCAGCAGCGCGGCGGCCTGCAGCGCCTGTCGCGCCTTCACCGTGAATCGCTCGAAGTCCATCACACCCCCATGCGTGCGGTCCGGCTCGATACCCGGACCGATGATAGCCCATTCTTGAGCGCCTTACACTCAGATTAGCTGCGCGGCTCGCCCCGCAGGGAGCTCCGGCGGTGGCGCTCGATGGCCGAGGGCCGGTACAGCACGAGCTCGGCGCTGGTGCGGCGCAGCTGCTCGCGCAGCTCGTGGCGCATCTGCTCGCGCAGGCGCTCGGCCGACCTCTGTGCGCGGGCGAGGTCCCGCTCCACCTGCTCGAGACGGTCCTGCATGTCCAGGATGCGCATGACCCCCGCGAGGTTGACGCCCTCGCCCTGCGTCAGCTCCTGGATCAACCGGACCCGCTCGACGTCGCGCTCGGAGTAGCGGCGGGTCCCGCCCGTGGTGCGCACCGGCGAGACCAGGCCCTTGCGCTCGTAGGTGCGCAGGGTCTGCGGGTGCACCCCCGCGAGCTCGGCAGCCACCGAGATGATGTAGACGGCGCCCTGACGGCCGGCCTCGCCACGCCGCCGGGGGCGTCGACCACTTTCCACCTCAGACTCCCAGGTGCTCACGGACGGGAGTCTCGTCGGTGGCGGCGAAGTCCTCCAGGATCCGGCGCTGCGAGCGGCTGAGGCGACGCGGCACGGCGATCTCGACGGTGACCAGCAGGTCCCCCCGCCCCCCGCCCCGCGTGGGCGCGCCCCGTCCCCGGACCCGGAACGTCCGCCCGGACGACGTGCCCGCCGGCACCTTGACGGTGACGGGCTCGTCCAGCGTGGGGACCTTCACCTGCGCGCCCAGGGTCGCCTCGCTGAAGGTGATGGGGACCGTGATGAGCAGGTCGTCATCGCGGCGACCGAACAGCGGGTGCGGGTCCACGTGCACGTTGACGTACAGGTCACCGGGGGGCGCGCCGTTGGCGCCCGCCTCGCCCCGGCCCTTGAGGCGGATCCGGGCCCCGTCGCGGACACCGGCGGGGATACGCGCACGGATCTCGCGGTCGCGGACCTGGGTGCCCGCGCCACGGCAGGTCGGGCAGGGGTCGGGGATCTGGCGGCCCGTCCCGGCGCACGCCCGGCAGGGCTCGGAGAAGCTGAACAGGCCCTGGTCGCTGATGACGCTGCCGGTGCCCCGGCAGGTCGGGCAGGGCACCGGCCTGGTGCCCGGGCGCGCCCCGGAGCCCATGCACGTGCCGCACGGCGCCCGGCCCGCCACCCGCAGGGTCGTGGTCACGCCCGCCATGGCGTCCTCGAAGGACATGCGCACGTCGGTCTCGGCGTCGCGGCCCCGGCGCGGCCCGGCGGCGCCCCCCCGGCCGCCGCGCCGAAAGCCGCCGCCGCGCTCGCCGAACAGGTCGCCGAGCAGGTCTCCCAGGTCGAACGCCTCCCCGCCGGGGCCGCCGCCGGGAGCGCCGCCCGGGAAGCCGCCAGGCCCGTACCCGACGCCCGCGTCGACCATCTGGCGGATCTGGTCGTACTCGGCCCGCTTCTTCGCGTCGGAAAGGACGCCGTAGGCCTCGCCGACCTCCTTGAAGCGCGCCTCGGCCTGGGGGTCGGGGTTCACGTCGGGGTGCAGCCTGCGGGCCAGCTTCCGGTAGGCCTTGGCGATGTCGGCCTGCGACGCGTCCTTGCTCACCCCGAGCAGCGCGTAGTAGTCCTTCTCGAAGTAGTCACGCTCCGACATGGCCCCGTCCTGTCACGGCCCTCCTCCCGCCGGTCGTCACCGGGCGACCTTGACCGTGGCCGGCCGCACCACCCGGTCCTTGAAGCGGTACCCGGGGCGCAGGACGTCCACCACGACGGGCTCGTCGACCGGCTCGGGTGACTCCTCCTGCAGCATCGCCTCGTGCACCTCGGGGTCGAACGCCTGGCCGAGCGCGTCGATCTCCTCCAGGCCCGCGGCGCGCAGCACGCCGACCAGCTCGTCGTGCACCATCTGCACACCCTTGGCGAGCCGGTCGTCGTCGGACTGCTCGGCGGAGTCCAGCGCGAAGCGGAAGCTGTCGAGCACGCCCAGCAGGCGGCCGGCGAGCTGCTCGGCGCCGCGGTCCAGCGCCTCGAGGCGCTCCCGGGCGGTGCGCTTGCGGTAGTTGTCGAACTCGGCCCGCGTGCGCAGCAGGGCGTCGAGGTACTCGTCGCGCAGGCCGGCGGCCTCCTCCAGGGCCGTGCGCAGCGCGTCGACCTCGGTGGACGGTGGGGCCTGCGGGCTCGCGTCGGACGCCTCGGGCTCCTCCTCGGGGGGCGTCGCCGGCTCGCCGACCGGGGGCGCCGTCGTCGGCTCCTCCACCGCATCGGTCGGGGCCTCCGCCCGCCGGCCCGGCTCGTCTGGTCGTGGGTCGGTCATCCTCACCGTCCTGCCGCGACGCGGCCCGGGGGCGCGTCGTCCCCCGGGCCCGGTCACCTCGGCGCTACGCGGCGCCCTTGTCGTCGCCCTCGTCGACGACCTCGGCGTCCACGATGTCCTCGTCGCCGGCCCCGGTGGCCTCACCGCTTGGGCCGGCGCCGTAGCCGGCCGCCTGCCCCGCCTGGTCCTGCGCGCCGGCGGCGTACAGGGCCTGGCCGACCTCCTGGCTGGTGTGCATGAGCTCCTCGGACGCCGAGCGGATCGCGTCGGTGTCCTCGCCCTTCATGGCCTCCCGCAGGTTGCCCTGCGACTGCTCGAGCCGGGCCTTCTGCTCGGCCGGGATCTTCTCGGAGTTCTCCCGCAGCAGCTTCTCGGTCTGGTACAGGACGTTGTCGGCCTCGTTGCGCGTGTTGGCCTCCTCGCGGCGCCGCCGGTCCTCCTCGGCGTACTGCTCGGCGTCGCCCACCATGCGGTCGATCTCCTCGCGGGGCAGGGCCGACTGGCCGGTAATGGTCATCGACTGCTCCTTGCCCGTGCCGCGGTCCTTGGCGGACACGTGGACGATGCCGTTGGCGTCGATGTCGAAGGTGACCTCGATCTGCGGCACGCCGCGCGGCGCGGGCGGGATGTCGACGAGCTGGAACTTGCCCAGGGTCTTGTTGAAGGCGGCCATGTCCCGCTCACCCTGCAGCACGTGGATCTCGACCTGCGACTGGCCGTCCTCCGCCGTGGTGAAGATCTCCGACTTGCGGGTCGGGATCGTCGCGTTGCGCTCGATGAGCTTGGTCGTGACGCCGCCCTTGGTCTCGATGCCCAGCGACAGCGGCGTGATGTCCAGCAGCAGCACGTCCTTGACCTCGCCGCGCAGGACGCCGGCCTGCAGCCCGGCGCCGATCGCGACGACCTCGTCGGGGTTGACGCCCTTGTGCGGCTCCTTGCCGCCGGTCAGCTCCTTGACCAACTCGACGACGGCCGGCATGCGCGTCGAGCCGCCGACGAGGATGACGTGGTCGATGTCCGACGGCGAGATGCCCGCGTCGCCGATCGCCGCCTTGAACGGCTCCCGGGTGCGCTCGAGCAGGTCCGACGTCAGCTGGTGGAACTGCGACCGGGTGAGCGTCTCCTCCAGGTGCAACGGCCCCTCGGACGTGGCCGTGATGAACGGCAGGTTGATCGACGTCTCCGCCGTCGTCGACAGCTCCTTCTTGGCCTTCTCGGCGGCCTCCTTCAGACGCTGGCGCGCCATCTTGTCCGCCGCCAGGTCGACGCCGTGGTTGTCCTTGAAGGACTTGGCCAGCCAGTCAATCACCCGCTGGTCCCAGTCGTCGCCGCCCAGGTGGGTGTCACCGGAGGTCGACTTCACGTCGAAGACGCCCTCGGCGATCTCCAGCACCGACACGTCGAACGTGCCGCCGCCCAGGTCGTAGACCAGGATGGTCTGCTCCGACTCCTTGTCCAGCCCGTAGGCCAGCGCCGCGGCGGTCGGCTCGTTGATGATGCGCAGCACCTCCAGGCCGGCGATCTGCCCGGCCTCCTTGGTGGCCTGGCGCTGTGCGTCGTCGAAGTAGGCAGGCACCGTGACGACGGCCTGGGTGACGCTCTCGCCCAGGTAGGCCTCGGCGTCACGCTTGAGCTTCATCAGCACGCGGGCGCTGATCTCCTGGGCGGTGTAGGACTTGCCGTCCACGGTGGTCGACCAGTCCGTGCCCATGTGGCGCTTGACCGACTGCACGGTGCGGTCGGGGTTGGTGACGGCCTGTCGCTTGGCGACCTCACCGACCAGTACCTCGCCGCTCTTGGAGAACCCGACGACCGATGGGGTGGTCCGGCTGCCCTCCGCGTTGGGGATGACGGTGGCCTCGCCGCCCTCAAGGACGGACACCACCGAGTTGGTGGTCCCCAGGTCGATGCCGACTGCCTTTGCCATTGACATGCCTCCTGCCGCGATGGCGCGGTTCGCCACCCGTGATCTTCGTCAGGTCGATTCCCACACTGTAGCGGGCGCACACCTGACGGCAATGTTATCTGAGTATAGCTGGCTCAGGTTTGCTGCCACTGGTGTCAGGCACGCCAGCGCCGGTCGACGCGCCGGCCCCGGCCGTCCGCCCCGTCCCGGCCGTTGAGCGCCCGCATCAGCACGAAGGGCAACGCGGCGAACGCCGCGGCCACCGCCCACATGAGCCAGGGCTGCACTGGCGCACCTCGCTGGAACCGGGTTGCGCCGACGGTAGCGCGGTCAGGACGCGGCGGGCAGGTCGGCCGGCACCGCCACGCGCCAGCCGGGGCCGGCGCCCACCCGGTCGAGGAGGCCGCGGTTGACCTCCAGCGCCCCCTGGTAGGACACGCCGGGGTCGTACAGGCGGCACGGCTCCCGCCGGCACGGCGTCATGTCGAGCACGCGCAGGATCCGCCCGTGCCGGTCGAAGAAGGCGACCGTCAGCGGGATGCGGGTGTCGCGCATCCAGAAGGGCCCCCGGTGGGGCCCAGGGTAGACGAACAGCATCCCGGCGCGCGGGGGGAGGGAATCCCGGCCCATCAGCCCACGCCGGCGGGAGGTCTCGTCGGCGGCCACCTCGACCCGCAGCGGCACCCGCCGGCCCGCCGGGGACCGCAGGACGACGGTCGCCGCGGGCGTCCCGCCGGCCGGTCGGCCGGGCCCCGGGTCACGCGCCGGGGGCTCGGTGCACGCGCCCGCCAGGACCACAAGGGCGACCAGCACGGACAGCCTCGGTGCCATCGGCCCACCGTAGGCGGCCCGGCCGGCACGGCCGCGGCGAGCCACCTGGGTGCGGGTTCGCCTGCCCGGGCGCGGCCTGACTACTCTTGGCCCATGGGCCCGCTCGACCTCATCCGCATCCTGGGCGGCGCCGCCATCCTCGCCGCCGCGGCGTGGCTGGCCGCGCGACGCGTCGCCTTCCTCGTGGGGCTGCTGCGCCTGGCCCGGCCCATGCCCGACCGCATGCGCGGGGCCGGCGAGAAGGTGCGCTACCAACTGCGACACGTCCTCGGGCAGCAGAAGATCCTGCAGTGGTCCGGTCCGGGCGTGCTGCACGCGCTCATCTTCTGGGGCTTCATCGTCCTGCAGTCCCAGACGCTCGAGGCCGTCGGTGAGGTCGTCGACCCCGACTTCCACATCCCCGTCGTCGGGCGCAGCCCGTGGCTGGGCTTCCTGCAGGACCTGTTCACCGGCTTCGTGCTCGTCGGTGTCGCGGGCTTCGCGCTCATCCGCCTCGCGCAGGCGCCGCGGCGGGCGGGGCGCGACTCGCGCTTCTTCGGCAGCAACCTGGACCAGGGCTGGGGTGTGCTGCTGTTCGAGTTCGCCCTGCTCTACACCGTGCTGGTGCTGCGCGCCGCCCGGGCCGCCGAGGGGACGCTGCCCTACCCCGACGGCGCGTTCCTGTCCACCTGGCTGGGCGGGGGGCTGGACGACCTGGGCGCCGGCGCCCTGGCGACGGTCGCGACCGTCGCCCTGCTCGCCCACCTGGCGGTGTTCTCGGGGTTCCTGCTCTACACGCTGAACTCCAAGCACCTGCACGTGTTCACAGTCGTGCCCAACGTGCTGTTCGCCAGGCAGCCCAAGGCGCTGGGCAAGCTGCAGGCCGACAGGATCGACATCGAGGCCATGAGCGAGGACGACGTCCTCGGGGTGGGCGAGGTCGAGCAGTTCGGCTTCAAGCGGCTGCTCGACATGTACAGCTGCACCGAGTGCGGCCGGTGCCAGAGCCAGTGCCCGGCGTGGCGGACCGGCAAGCCGCTGTCGCCGAAGCTGCTGGTCATGGACCTGCGCGACCACCTGTACGCCAAGGGCCGCTACCTGCTGGACCCGGCCCGGGCGGAGGCCGAGCCGGACGCCCCGGCGCTGAACGCCAAGCTCGTCGGGGATCGGCCCGGGGAGCCGGGCGCGGTCATCGACTTCGACGTGCTGTGGAGCTGCACGACGTGCGGCGCGTGTGTGGAGGAGTGCCCGGTCGACATCGAGCACGTCGACCACATCATGGACCTGCGCCGCTACCAGGCCCAGATGGAGTCCAGCTTCCCGTCCGAGGCAGGGACGATGCTGCGCAGCCTGGAGAACAGCGGCGACCCGTGGGGGCTGGGCTCGTCACGCCGCCTGGACTGGGCCGACGGCCTGGACGTCACCGTGGTCGGCGACCGCATCCCCGACGACACCGAGTACCTGTTGTGGGTCGGCTGCGCCGGGGCGCTGGAGGACCGCTCGAAACGGGTCACCCGCACCCTTGCCGAGCTGTTGACCGCGGCCGGCGTGCGCTTCGCCGTGCTGGGGCCCGCGGAGTCGTGCACCGGCGACCCCGCCCGGCGCCTCGGCATGGAGTACCTGTTCCAGATGCTGGCCCAGCGCAACGTCGAGATGCTCGACGGCGTCGGCGCGCGGACCGTCGTCGCCTGGTGCCCCCACTGCTTCAACACCCTGCGCAACGAGTACCCCGACTTCGGCGGGGACTACGAGGTCATCCACCACACGCAGCTCTTGTCGCGCCTGGTCGCCGAGGGCCGGCTGACGCCCCGCACGGCCCTGCACAAGACGGTCACCTACCACGACCCGTGCTACCTGGGACGCCACAACGAGGTCTACGACCCGCCCCGGTCGGTCGTTGACGCCGTCGAGGGGCTGGACAAGGTCGAGATGCCACGGTGTCGCAACCACGGCTTCTGCTGCGGCGCCGGCGGGGCGCGCATGTGGGCCGAGGAGCGGATCGGCAAGCGGGTGAACCACGAGCGGATCGACGAGGCCCTCGCGCTGCACCCCGACCTGGTCTCGACGGCCTGCCCCTACTGCCTGGTGATGCTCGACGACGCCGTGCGCGACCGCCGGGGCGGCGGGGGAGCCGACGACGGTGACGTCCGTGTCGTCGACGTCTCCCAGATCCTGGCCGAGTCGCTACTGCCCGTCGTGGAGGCCGACGGCCGCGCCCCCTGACCCGTCAGAAAGTCTTGCTGAGGCGGAAGAAGGCGACCTGGCCGATCTGCACGTCGACGTCGCGGAGATCGGGACGCGCCTTAGCGCCCATCTGCAGGAGCACGTAGCCCGGCCATCACGTGTCGGTTGGCTGATGGTTGATGTGCGCCGGCCTCGCCAGCCGCGGGTTCAGGTCAACACCACCTCCGAGCGGATGGCGGCCCCGTTGGCGATGTTGTCGTACATGGGCGACGAACGCTCGGCCACGTGGCCGATCTCCTCCAAAAGCGCCGGATCGGCCCCGCTGTCGACGTGGACGGTGTAGTCGATGCGATCGAAGCCCGGCCTGACAGCCTCGTCGAGGTCGAGGTATCCGCGCAGGTCATATTCGCCTCGCACCTCGATGCGCAGGTCCTCGAAGTCGACGCCACGACGCGCCGCCTGGGTCGCCCACCCGATCGTCAGGCACGTCCCCAGGGAGGCCAGCAGAAGCTCCATCGGGTCAGCCGCCTTGTCGGAGCCTCCCAGAGGCGCCGGTTCGTCGGTGTCGATGGCAAACGAGCGCGCGGTCGTCCGGGCACGGGCGCCGTCCTCCCAATGGGTGACGGCGACGAACGCTCCCTTCCCCGCCTCGGGGTCGGTGCGAACTACCTCCCGGGTGCCGTTGAAGGCACCGAGGTCGATCGTTGTGCAGCTTCCGGGCATGGTTTCCTCCTCAGAACCGAAACGAACTCTTCGGGGGTGAATACCCGCCGCGGACCCCAACTCATCCGCCGCCATCAATGCAAACCGTGAATACCCCATCGGAGGTCTACCCGCCGGGGGGCCGGCAGAGTCGCGCTCACGCCGACCGGCCGTCGGGTTTCCGGGTGTGATCTGCCTGCCGGCGCTCGATGAGGTGGCAGTAGGACGGCTCCGTGGCCGGCAGTCGGTCGGCCTGCCGGAGGAGCTGGTGGAGCTCGTCGCGGGCGCGCTGCATGGGCGATGCGCGATTCCCACCGCTTCCCAAGGCGCGCATGTCGCCGCCTGCCAGATCCTGGCCGAGTCGCTGCTGCCGGTCGTGGAGGGCAACGGCCGGCCGGGGCCGGTGACTCAGAAGTTCTCGTGGAAGCGGCTGGCGGTGGGGCCTCGCTGCCCTCGGTACTTGCTGCGCAGCCCCTGGGCGCCGTACGGGCGCTCGGCAGGGGTGCTGAGGCGGAAGAAGGCGACCTGGCCGATCTTCATCCCCGGCCAGATCGCGATCGGCAGGGTCGCCACGTTGGACAGCTCCAGGGTCAGCCACCCGTCCCACCCGGCGTCGACGAAGCCGGCGGTGGAGTGGATGAGCAGCCCCAGCCGGCCCAGAGAGCTCTTGCCCTCGAGCCTGGCCACCAGGTCGTCGGGCAGGGCGATGCGCTCGTACGTGCTGCCCAGCACGAACTCGCCGGGGTGGAGCACGAAGGGGTCCCCCTCGTCCACCTTCACGAGCTCGGTCAGGCCCGGCTGCTCCGTCCGCGGGTCGATGAAGGGGTGACGGTGGGTGGCGAAGACGCGGAAGCTCGAGTCGACCCGCACGTCGACGCTGGACGGCTGCACCGCGTCCTCGCCCAGCGGGTCGACCACGATGCGCCCGGCCTCCATCTGGGCGCGGATGCTGCGGTCCGACAAGATCATCCGGGCCCCCGTCGTTGCCGGGCGCCGCAGCCGGCCGTTACCATAGCGGCCCTCCGCGGGTGTAGTTCAATGGTAGAACACGAGCTTCCCAAGCTCGTGACGGGGGTTCGATTCCCCTCACCCGCTCTCCTGGTCAGCGGGCTTTTCTCCTGGTCAGCGCCCTAGTCGGGCCTCCCCTCACCTTCCCAGCGTTGCTCGCTGTTGGCCGCAGTTTCGCGGCCTCGTGCGGCCAGTTTGCGGCCAGTGCGCGGCCGCGTGGCCCTCCCCGGTGTCCACGGCTTGTCCACAGACAAGTGCCCCGGCGACCGCGCACGGCGGCCCCGGGGCGTGGCCAGCACCCCAAGGGAGGCGCTGACAATGACAGACCGTACCGACAACACCCGCTACACCGACGACCAGCTCGCCCGTCTCAAGCAGACCCGTGAGCTGCAGGCGCGGGAGTGCGTGGAGCACCTGCAGCAAATCCGCGTGGCGCTGCTCGACGCGCTGCGCGTCCTGGTCATGGTCGACCGGGCCGAGCGGCCCTTCCCCCAAGACGCGTTCGGCCTGGAGGTCGACGCGGTGCTCGCCGCCCTGGACAGCGCCGGCACGATGCTCGGGGTCGCCGAGAGCGACGGGTTGTACGAGGGGCCCGGCGACCTGGCCCGGCTGGCGCACATGAGGTACATGGACGCGCGGGGCGACCGGTGATTCGCGTCTGCCCGGTCCACGGGTTGCCGCGGCCGTGCCGGAAGTGCGCGTCATGACCGCCGCCCCGTTCCTGGTGTTCGCCGCGGCCGCGACGGCCATGTTCCTGCGCCTTGTGACATGGGGCATCGGCCCGCTGGTGGCCTTCCTGGTGGTCAGCGTCGGCGCGTCCGCGGTCACTCTGGCCA
>JAHWKQ010000201.1 GCA_019347785.1 Actinomycetota bacterium | reverse complement strand
CGCGCGTCGTTCATGCCCGGCGTGCTCCTGGCGGTCAAGAAGGTGGGGACGACGCCGGGACTGACCGTGGGGCTGGAGCACCTGCTGTAGGGGTTCCCGGGCTGGCCGCTCCGCCGGCCGGCCTACGGGTTGGCGGCGGCCCAGGCGGCGACCTCGGCGGCCGGAGAGCGGTGCTCGCCCGCGCGCCACGCGTCCAGATACGGCCACGGCCACACCACGCCGCGGCGCACCTCCCAGTCGCCCGGACCGCGTGGCGGGCTGAGCCCGAAGTGGAGATGGCACGGCGTGGTGGCGGCGTTGCCGCTGCGCCCCACGGTGCCGAGCAGCTCGCCCGCCTCGACCCGGGCGCCCACGGCGAGGTCGTGCGCCAGCGCCTCCATGTGGCTGCCGTAGTAGCGCACGCCATCGTCGCCGACGACCGCCCATGCCAGGCCCCCACGGGTCGCCGGGTCGTCGACCGCCGGATCCCAGGTGTCGTCTGTCAGGAGCTCGTCGATCACCCCCGACGCAGGGGCCACCACGGGCGTGCCGCAGGCGGCGAAGATGTCGGTGGCCGGATAGTCGTGATGGTCGCGGCCGTAGTCGGCTTCGCCGACGACCGGGAACGCGTAGCGCTGCGCGGGCGCCGGGGGTGCTGGCGCCGGGGGCGTCGGCGTCGCGGGTGGGGCGGCCGGGGTGGGGCTCGACGTCTCCGCGGGCGTCGCCTCGCCGGGTGCGGTGGTCGACGTCGTGGGCTGGGGCGCGCCGGTCGCGCCGGGCGGTGGCTGTGCGGCAGCCGGCTCGGTCGCGGTCGCGTCGGTGGCGACCACCACCGGTTCGTCGGGCAGACGGCCGACCGCCAGGACGGCCGCCGCCCCCACGACGGCGGCGGCGATCAGGGCGACGACGTAGACCTGCCAGCTGCTCACCGGCCCCTGAACACCACCTCGCTGATCGCGGTGAAGTCACGTTCGGGGTTGTCGGTCACCTCGAGGATCTCCAAGGTGACCGTCGAGGTGACCACGTCAACCCGGGTGAACTGGATGCGACGGTCGTCCTGGAGGGCCATCGCCACCGACGTGCCGTCGTCGAAGATGGCCCGTGCCCGCACGACACGCCGGTTCTGCGTGAACCGGTCGGTGCCGTCGATCGGGTCGATCTTGTCGTAGCCGGGGACCAGCCCGATCTCGGCGAGCTGGACCGGCCGGCCGAACGCGAACTCCAAGGTCTCACCGACGCCGTCGCCGGGCACCCGCCACGCCGTCGAGGGGTCCGCGTCCAGGACCTGCTCAGCGTCGTAGAAGACCGACTCGCCCGACGCCTCGAAGCCCGCCGGCGCGGTGCCCGAGGCGAACACCGCGGTGGGGGTGAGCAGACGCGGCGGACCCGATGGCCGCGCGGGGCCGGGGCCGCCCGTTGGCGTCGACGCCGGGGTCGTGGGCGGTGGCGACGAGGGATCGGTCGGCGCGGCCGTCGCCGACGGGCTGATGGCGTCGGGGCTGGGCGCGGCGTCGGTCGTGACGACCGCCACCGGCGTGGCGGTCGCGTCCGGTCGCAGGGCGACGGCGGCCAGCACCCCGCCCGCAACCAGACCGACCACGATGACGACGGCCAGCACCACCGGCATCGCGCGGTGCCGCGGCGCCCCTGGTCGGGCGACGGTCGGGGGACCTCCAAGCCCCACGACCGTGTCATCATCGGACGGCTGACGAGCTTCGTCGGCCGTCACGGTCCCGGCCGCTGCCTCGGCGAGCCCCACCACCGGCAGCACAGTGGGCGCCGAACCGAGCTGCCGCTGCGCCGCCTGCAGCGCCCGGCCGGCGGCGACCGCCGACTCAGGACGCGAGGATGGGTGCTTGGCCAGCATCGCCTCGACGGCGCCCGCCACGACCGCGGGCACGCCGAGCGGCCGCAGGTCGGGCGGCGGTTGGGTCGCGATCCGCGCCAGGACCGCGGCCATCGTCTGGTCGCCCATCCGCTCGAACGGGGTGTGCCCCGCCAGAAGCATGAACAACGTCG
Organism: Actinomycetota bacterium; assembly: GCA_019347785.1. GTDB lineage: Bacteria > Actinomycetota > Nitriliruptoria > Euzebyales > Egibacteraceae > JAHWKQ01. The sequence goes on along the minus strand of JAHWKQ010000201.1, from coordinate 1,643 downwards.
ACCCCAGCGCATACACATCGCTGGCCGGCGACGGCGGGGCGTTGTCGAGCACCTCCGGTGCGACGTGGGCGATCGTCGCGGTCACGCCCGCGGTGGTCCTGGTCGCGTCGGTGAGCGCCGCGATGCCGAAGTCGGCCAGCTGCACGGTGCCGAACGAGGTCAACAGCACGTTGTGTGGCTTGACGTCGCGGTGCACCACCCCCAGGGCGTGGGCGGACGCCAGCGCGCCGGCGAGTTGCACCCCGTAGGCGAGTACCTCCTCGACGGGCAGCCGACCACGTTCGCGCAAGCGGTCGTCCAGCGACCCGCCCTCCAGGTACTCCATCACGAGATAGGCGCGGCCGTCGTCGAGGATCCCCGCCGTGTACACCGACACGATGTTGGGGTGGTTGCTCAGCCTGCCCAGCGCCGAGCGCTCGCGCGCGAAGCGGCGGAGCGCCGCTCCGTCGGCGTCCGAGCCGATCACCTTGACGGCCACGACCCGTTCGAAGTCCGCCTCGAAGGCGCGGTACACGACGCCGAAGCCGCCGCGCCCGATCTCGACGAGATCGGTCAGACCGGGGATCGAAGGAGCCGCCACCACCGCCGACCATGGTGGCACGGCGGCCGCGCGCCGCGATCTCTCACCACCGGCGTAACGGCAGCGCCTCCGGCGGACGTAGCTAGGGGTGATGACATCTGCGACGCGCTCCGTTCCGCTGACCACCACCACGCCGCTCCGCGGTGGCATCGCCCTGGTCGGGCTGCTGGCGCTCGTCCTCGCCGGGCTGGTCGCCGCACCACGGCCGGCCTCCGCGACCCCGGTGGCGACCGACGCGGGCACCTATGCCTCCTACCAGCGGGTGTTCCCCGATCCGCAGGGCTGCCGGCAAGGCGAGCCGGGGACGTCCCCCTACGCCGAGGGCACCGTCTGCGCCACCGATTTCATCCAGCACTCCGAGGCGCTGGCCGGCCTCGACTTCCTCGCCTCGATCGACCCGGCGGAGTTCCCGGGGCTCTTCCCCGACGGCGGACGCCCGTTCGCCGAGCTCATGGAGATCCAGCTGCTCGAGGAGCGCTACGCCGACGTGCTGGACCTCGAGGCGGGCGACGGACGCTCGGCGGGGCTGCCACAGCCCGACGGCAGCCGCCAGGACTTCCCCCTCCACATGATCAAGGTCACCGACTCGGCCAGCGACATCCCCGAGGCCGAGCGCGAGCACTTCGTCTTCTCGCTGTCGATCCACGGCATCGAGCGGGCCGGTGCAGAGGGCGGCATCCGCGCGATCGAGGACCTCGTCACCTGGGGATCGACCGATCCCGAGCGGCCGCTGGTCGAGACCGACCCGACCCGGTCCGTGACCGTCGGGGAGGCGCTGCGCCGCAGCGTCATCTACTTCACGCTGTCCAATCCCGACGGCTGGATCCGCGGCGACACCGCCGAGGGCGGCGTCTTCTACCAGCGCTACAACGGCAACGGCGTCGACCTGAACCGCGACTGGCCGGCCCAGGGCTTCACGTTCCGGCCCTACACCCCGTGGAGCGAGCCCGAGAGCCGCTCCTTCGGGCGCGTGCTCGAGCACCTGAAGGACCAGACCACCGCCGGACGCTTCGCCGGCGGCAACGACCTGCACGGCCAGCTGATCGACCGGGCCTTCAGCTTC
>JAHWKQ010000030.1 GCA_019347785.1 Actinomycetota bacterium | reverse complement strand
AGGCGGATCGTCCGCTCGCTGCCGGCCACGCCACGCTGGATCGCTTGGCGGATCCACCAGGTCGCGTACGTCGAGAACTTGTAGCCCCGCCGCCAGTCGAACTTCTCGACGGCCCGCAGCAGGCCCAGGTTCCCCTCCTGGATGAGCTCTCCCAGGTCAAGCGTCGAGCGCTTGGAGAACTGCGCCGCGACGCTCACGACCAACCGCAGGTTGGCCGCGACGAAGTGGTCGAACGCGACGTGACCCTCACGCACGGCACGTTCGAGCACGCGCCGGCGCTGGTCGTCGGCCGGCCCCTGCTCGAGCTCGAGTTGCGCGTCCCGACCGGCCTCGATCGTCTTGGCGAGCCGGACCTCGTCGTCCGCCGTCAGCAGACGCACCTTGCCCAGCTCGGAGAAGTACAGATCGAGGAGGTCCTCGGGGACATCCATCGGTGGTGCCTTCACAGCGTCGATTGTGCGTTCCTTCACATACGTACCCAACACCGCCGGGGGCGCAACTGTTCCCGAGCGGGCGGGCGTGTCCGGGAAAAGTTCGTCGCCCCCGGGCGCCCGGACGGGCCCGCCCCCATCATCGGCACGGGCCCCCCCGCGCTACAGTGCGCGTTCATGAACCCCCTGCTGGAGCGGCTGGGCGGCTATCCGCTGGCGGCCTACCAGGACCTCAAGGCGCGCATGGTCGGCGCGGGTGGCCCGCTGCACGACTTCTCGATCGGGGATCCGATCGAGCCGACCCCCGCGTTCATCCGCCAGGCGCTCGTCGACGGCGTGACCGAGGTCAGCCAGTACCCGACGGCGGCCGGGACAGCCCCGTTGCGCGAGGCGGTCGCCGGCTGGGTGGCGCGCCGGTTCGGCGTCATCGTCGACCCCGACGTGCACGTGCTGCCCACGGCCGGGAGCAAGGAGGCCATCTTCCACCTGCCGTTGGCGCTCGTCGACCCCGGCGGGGACCGGCGGGCGGTGCTCTGGGGCGATCCCGGCTACCCGGTGTACGAGCGTGGCCAGCTGTTCGCGGGGGGGGACAGCGACCCGGTCGGACTCTCCGACGACAACGGCTGGCGCCTGGACCTCGACGCGCTGGACCCCGGACGGCTGCGGGGCGCCTGCCTGGCCTGGGTCAACTACCCGCACAACCCGACCGGCGCCAGCGTCGACCTGGACTTCTACCGGCGCGCGCTGGACACGGCGCGGGCGTACGGAGTGGTCCTGGCCAGCGACGAGTGCTACGTGGACGTCCACCCGGTCGGCGGCCCGACGCCGCCGTCGCTGCTGCAGGCCGCCGGGCCCGATCTCGCCGCCCCGGACCTCACCGGGCTGGTCGTCGCGTTCAGCCTGTCGAAGCGCTCGGGCATGACCGGCTACCGCTGCGGGGCGCTCGTGGGGGATCCCCGGCTGATCGCCGCGCAGCGGCTGCTGCGGCCCAACATCGGCACCGCCTCGCCGGAGTTCGTGCAGCAGGCGGCGGCCGCCGCGTGGCGCGACGATGCCCATGCCGCCCACCGCCGGGCCGTGTTCGACGACAAGCGCCGCATCGTGCTGTCGTTCCTGGACAAGGCGGGGATCCGCGTCGGCGGCAGCCAGGCGACGTTCTACGTATGGTTCGCCGCCCCGGGGGGCGACGACGCCGCCTACGCCGAGGCGCTGCTGCGCCACCGCGTCATCGCCTCGCCGGGGCGGGCCTTCGGGGCGGCGGGGCGCGGGTGGCTGCGCCTGGCGCTGGTGCCGGACGCCGCCGGCTGTGAGCAGGCCTGCGCCCGCTGGGGCGAGGCGATCGAGTCCGGTGCCCTGCCGGGTCACGGGTGACGCGGGACGGAGAGGACACGGGGTGAGCGATATCGACGCGCTGCGGGAGACGGTGGACGCCGCCTTCTCCGACGGCTCGCACGACACGCGCGAGGCTCGTGACGCCGTCGTCGAGGCCATGGACCTGCTCGACCGGGGCCAGGTGCGGGTCGCCGAGAAGCAGGACCGGGGGTGGGTCGTCCACGAGTGGCTCAAGCGCGCCATCCTGCTGTCGTTCCGGCAGTGGCGGATGCGGGTCACCGAGATCGGGCCGTTCGAGTACCACGACAAGGTGCCCCTCAAGTCCGGCTACGCCGACGCCGGGGTGCGGGTCGTGCCCCCGGCCGTCGTGCGCCACGGCGCCCACGTCGAGCGCGGCGCGGTGCTGATGCCGTCCTACGTCAACGTCGGGGCCCGGGTGGGGGAGGGGACGATGGTCGACACGTGGGCGACGGTCGGCTCCTGCGCGCAGATCGGCCGGGGCGTGCACCTTGCGGGCGGCGCCGGCATCGGCGGCGTGCTCGAGCCTCCCGGCGCGCGGCCCGTCGTCGTCGAGGACCACGCGTTCGTCGGCTCGCGCTGCGTGGTCGTGGAGGGCGTGCTCGTCGAGGAGGGCGCCGTGCTGGGCGCCGGCACCGTGCTGACGGCGTCGACGTCCATCGTCAACGTCACCGGCCGCTCGCCCGTGACCCACAGGGGCCGGGTGCCGGCCCGCTCGGTCGTCATCCCCGGGATGCGCGAGAAGCGCTTCCCGGCCGGCTCCTACCAGGTCCCGTGCGCGCTCATCATCGGCCGCCGCTCGGCGACGACCGACCAGAAGGTGTCGCTGAACCAGGCCCTGCGCGAGCACGGCCTCGACGCCTGACCGGCGGTGCCCCGGTGAGCCGGTGAGCCTGACCGCCCTGCTGCTCGAGCTGCTGGAGATGCCCTGCCTCACCGGCGAGGAGGGGCCGGTGGCCGACTGGCTCGTCGAGCGCTACCGCGACGAACCCCTCCGGCGGGTGGGGGACTCGGTCGTCGTGGGGCAGCCGCGTCCGGGGCGTCCCACGGTCCTGCTGGTCTCACACACCGACGTCGTCCCGCCGACCGACGCCGACCGGTCTCCCCGCCGCGAGGCCGGGCGCGTGGTCGGCCGTGGGGCCAGCGACATGAAGGGGGGCATGGCGGTGGCCCTGGACTGCTTCGACGACCCCGCCCTGCGGCACGGGCCGTACGCCCCCGTGCTCGTGTGCTACGCCGGTGAGGAGGGCCCGCACGAGGGCAACGAGCTGGGCGGGGTTCTGGACGCCGTGGGGTTCCTGCGGGCCGCCGAGCTCGCCGTCGTGCTGGAGCCGACCGACCTGACGGTCCAGCTCGGCTGCCTCGGGGGGCTGCACGCCGAGCTGGCCTTCGCCGGGCGGGCGGCGCACTCGGCAAGGCCGTGGCAGGGCGACAACGCGCTGACGGCGGCCGGGGCCCTCCTGGACGACCTGCACGGGCGCGAGCCGCGCGACGTGGAGGTCGACGGCCTGGTCTACCGGGAGGTCCTCACCGCCACCCAGGCGTGGACGGTCAACGCCCGCAACGTGGTGCCCGACCGCTTCGTCGTCAACGTCAACTACCGTTTCGCCCCCGACAAGACCCTGGCCGACGCGGAGCGCCGCCTGCGCGACGTCGTCGGGGGGCGCGCCGAGGTCCAGGTGGTCGACCGGGCGCCACCGGGGCGCCCACGACGCGACGCCCCCCTCGTCGACGCGTTCGCGCGCCGCGCGGGCGGGCGGGTCCGCCCGAAGCAGGCCTGGACCGACGTCGCCCGCCTCGACCAGGCCGGCGTCCCGGCCCTGAACTACGGTCCGGGGCTGACCGCCCAGGCCCACCAGTCCGGGGAGTATGTGCCGGAGGCCAACCTGACGACGGCCCGCGACGTCGTCGGGCGCTTTCTGGCGGGCTGAGCGTGCCGGCGGCGGGCCTGTTCGCCATCGGCTGGGGGCACGCTGGCGAGATCCTCGCCCCGCCGGCCGCACCGGCGGGCGACGAGACCACGGTGCTGGCGACCGGTGCCCGCCGGCTCGCGCTACGGCGCACCCGGGCCTCGACCGAGCCCGGGCTGCTGGGACTGGCGCACGCCGGCGGCTACGCGCGCGTCGGGCCGGTCGACGGTGGCGACGCGGAAGGCGTGACCCGCCCGTACCTGACGCTCGCCGGTGGGCCGCCGCCTCCCGGCCCCGCGCGCGTCGACGGCTACGCGTGCCCGCCCCACCCCGCGGACGCCTTCGCCTTCCCCGTCCAGGAGGTGACCTTTCCCGGGCCGCTGGGGCGCTACCCGGCGTGGCAGGTCCTTCCCGCGGGACGCCGGCGGCGCACCTGGGTCGTGTTCGTCCACGGGCGCGGCGGCACGAGGGCCGAGGCGTTCCGGGTGCTGCCCGCGATGCGCCGCCTCGGCCTGCCCGCGCTGAGTGTCACCTACCGCAACGACGCCGGGGCCCCGGGCAGCCCCGGGGGGACGTACGGGCTGGGGTGGACCGAGTGGGAGGACGTGCAGGCGGCCACCGACCACGCCCGGCGCCACGGCGCCCGCGCGGTCGTGCTGTTCGGGTACTCGATGGGCGGCGCCATCGTCGGCGCCTACCTGTCGCGCTCGCCCGACGCGGGACGCGTCAGGGGTGTCGTCCTGGACTCGCCGGTGCTGGACTGGGAGGCGACGATCAGCCACGGGACCCGGGAGCGCCGGCTGCCCGGGTCGCTCACGCCGTTCGCGATGTCGGTCGCCCGGCTGCGCGCCGGAGTGCCCTGGGGCGGGCTGGACCAGGTCGCGCGGGCGGGGGAGTGGTCGGTCCCCGTGCTGCTGGCGCACGGCGCCGCGGACCCGTCGGTGCCGGTCGCCACGAGCGACGCCTTCGCCGCCGCCCGCCCCGACCTGGTGGAGTACCTGCGCGTGCCCGGGGCCGGGCACGTGCGGGCCTGGAACGTCGACCCGGCCGGCTATGAGCGCGCCCTGCGCCGCTTCCTGCTCGGCCTGCGCCCCTGAGGGCGCACCGGCGGTGGGCCGGCCTGGATCGCCGGGCTCGTCGCCGGTACACAGGGGGGCGACACGAACACAGGTGGGGCGACACGACGCAGGAGTGCCGCGATGGGGGACATGGGTAGACGTTGTGCGCGCCTGGGGGGCGCCGTCGTGATCGGCCTGGCGTCGTCCTGGCTGCCCACCACCTCGCCGGCCACCGCCGCGCCATGGTGCCTGGGGCGCCCGGCGACGGTCGTAGGCAGCGCGCGCGCCGAGCTGCTGGTGGGCACGGCGGGCGCGGACACGATCGTGGCCCTCGGCGGCGACGACGTCGTCCGGGCGCGCGGCGGTCCTGACCGCGTCTGCGGGGGCAGGGGGGAGGACCGGCTGCACGGCAACGACGGACGCGACGCCATGGCCGGCGGGCAGGGCAGGGACCGCCTGCGCGGCGGGCAGGGCGACGACTGGCTGGTGGGCGCGCTCGGAGGCGACGTGCTGCTGGCCGAGGGCGGCGACGACACGCTGCGCGGGGGCGTGGGCCGTGACTACCTGCTGGGCGGCGCCGGCAACGACCTCAACGTCGGCGGCCCGGACGACGACTGGCTCGTCGTGTACTACCGGGGGGGCGCCGACGTCGGCCGGGCCGGCCCGGGCGACGACTACGTCGACAGCCGCGACGGGATGCCCGACGACGAGGTCGACGGCGGCGACGGCGTCGACCGCTGCTCGCGGACGGACCCCGGCGACGTCGTCCGCGACTGTCCGTAGGGGCCACCGCCGCCGCGCCTGCGGAGGACGTGTCGCCGCCGCGTGCAGAATGGGTCCCGCCACCCGCCCGCCGGGCGGCAGGGGAGTCCCGCCACCAGTGAGCTACACCGCCAAGTCGATCACCGTCCTCGAGGGCCTGCAGGCCGTCCGCAGGCGCCCCGGGATGTACATCGGGTCCACCGACACCGGCGGGCTGCACCACCTCGTGTGGGAGGTGGTGGACAACGCCGTGGACGAGCACCTGGCCGGGCACGCGCGCGTCATCACGGTCACGCTGCTGGCCGACGGCGGCGTGGCCGTGCGCGACGACGGGCGGGGCATCCCCGTGGAGGCCCACCCGCGTGAGCGCAAGCCGGCGGTCGAGGTGGTCATGACCACGCTGCATGCCGGCGGCAAGTTCGATCAGCAGGCGTACGCGGTGTCCGGCGGGCTCCACGGCGTGGGGCTGTCGGTCGTCAACGCCCTGTCGGCGCGCACCGAGGTCGAGGTCGCCCGCGACGGCCGGCGGCACGCGATGGCGTTCTCGCGCGGCAGGCGCACGGCCGCCCTGCGAAAGGTCGGCAGGAGCCGGCGCAGCGGCACGCTGGTGCGCTTCTGGCCCGACCCCGAGGTGCTCGACACCGTCGAGGTGGACGCCGACGAGGTCGCCGGGCGCCTGCGGGAGACGTGCCTGCTCAACCCCGGCCTGCGCATCGAGTTCACCGACGAGCGCACTGGCCGCTCCGAGCGCTGGCAGTACCGCCTCGGCCTGGCCGACTTCGTCCGCGGGCTGCTCGACGGCGAGGAGGCGCTGCTGTCCAAGCCCGTGACGGTCAGCCGGGCCGAGACCTTCGAGGGCCGGGCCATGGCGTGCGACATCGCGGTCAACTGGCTCGCCGGCGGCTTCGAGTCGCGCGTGCGCAGCTACGTCAACGTCATCCGCACGGTCGATGGCGGGGCGCACGAGGAGGGCTTCCGCAAGGCGATCACCCGCACGGTCAACGTCTGGGGTCAGGCCAACAACGCCTTCCGCAGGTCCGACCCGGCGCTCACCGGCGATGACCTGCGAGAGGGCATGGTCGCCGTCGTCAGCGTGAAGATGCCCGACCCGCAGTTCGAGGGGCAGACCAAGGGCAAGTTGGGCAGCGCGGTCATGCGGCGCTACGTCGAGCGCTGCGTCAACGACGGCCTCGCCGGCTGGCTGGACGCCAACCCGGCCCTGGGCCGGCGGATCGCCCGCAGGGCCCAGGTGGCCGCCAAGGCGCGGGAGGCGGCGCGCCACGCCCGCGACCTGACGCGCCGCAAGGGCCTGCTCGACGCCGGCTCGGCGTGTCTGCCCGGCAAGCTCGCCGACTGCTCCAGCCGCAACCCGGCCGACTGCGAGCTGTACATCGTGGAGGGCGACTCGGCCGGCGGATCCGGGAAGATGGCCCGGGACCGCCAGACGCAGGCCGTCCTGCCGCTCCGCGGCAAGGTGCTCAACGTGGAGAAGGCCCAGCTGGGCCGGGTGCTGGCCAACTCCGAGATCCAGAGCCTGATCAAGGCGATCGGCACGGGCGTCGGCGACGACTTCGACTACTCCCGGCTGCGCTACCACAGGATCGTCGCGATGGCCGACGCCGACGTCGACGGCGGGCACATCACGACGCTGCTGCTGACGTTCTTCTACCGGCTGATGCCCAAGCTCGTCGACGGGGGCCACCTGTACCTCGCCCAGCCGCCGCTGTACCACCTGCGCAGGGGCACCACGACGGTCTACGCGATGAGCGACCGGGAGCGCGACCGCCTGCTGCGCACGACGTTCAAGACGGACCCGGCCCGCCCGGCGGGCGTCGACATCGGGCGCTTCAAGGGACTCGGCGAGATGGACGCGGGCCAGCTGTGGGAGACCACCATGGACCCCGGCCGGCGCACCCTGCTGCGGGTCTCGATCGACGACGCGGCCCGGGCCGACGACGTGTTCGGGCTGCTGATGGGCGAGTCGGCCGCCGACCGGCGACGGTGGATCCAGGGCAACGCCGGGCGTGCGGACAACATCGACGCCTGACGCGCACGCTCGTTGGCGGTTTCGGCCGGCGCGCCGGTCAGCTCAGCCGACCGCGCCCAGGATCGATGGTTGGACGATGACGGCCGCCCCCAGCGCCACGAGCACGGTCCCCACCACCCGGGTGAGCCCGAGGGCTCGCCGCCAGTTCTTCTCGGCCACGAACACCAGGGTGAGCGCCGCCATCCACACCAGGTTCATCAGGCCCACCACGAGCATGACGCTCATGAGCGCCCAGCAGCAGCCCAGGCAGAACAGGCCGTGGGAGAGTCCGGCCCGCAGCGCGCTGCGGGATCCCCCTCCCCAGTCGTGGGTCAGCACGAATGACATGGGCGTCCGGCACGCCCGGAGGCAGGTCGTCTTCCAGGCGGTGAACTGGTAGGCGCCGGCCACCACGAGCACGCCGCCGGCGAGCGTGCCCAGCCACCGCTCGCCGGCCGCCTCGGCCGAGATCTCCCAGATGCCGAGGAGAGCGGCCAGGGGGAGCAGGCCGGCCACGGTCCAAACCACGAGGTAACCGCCGACGAAAGCCACCGTGGGCAACGATCCCTCGCCGCGCCGCAGGACCACCGACCGGTGCGCGAGCACGATCGGGGCCACCGCCGGGAACATCATGGCCACCATCATCACGAGCCACATGCCCAGGAACACCGGGCCCCCGGTGGTGGCGGGCATGCCGCCGCCCACCTGGGCCAGCCCCGAGACCATCCCGCCCATGGACAGGGCCCGGCCGACGGTGGACGCCCAGGCCACCGCAGCCAGCCCCAGCAGCACGGCCACCACCGCGACCGTCATCTGACGGGACAGCAGCCGGTAGGTCATCCAGGGTGTGTCCCGGGGGCTGTCGCCCCCGACCCCCGGGGCCCCGACCGTCCTGTCCGTCACCATGACCCCTCAGCGGCCCTACGGCCCTCCCCAGGAGAAGGTGCCGATGTAGCCCTGCTGCCCGCTGTGGTCGAAGCTGATGTCAGGGTCGGTCACCGTCGCCTTCACCGAGCGCCCGGCCCGCCCGGAGGGGCAGAAGGGGTCGGTCGTGTTGGCCACCGTGACCTCCTGCTCCTCGCCGGTCATGGGGTTGACCAGGGGCTCGTTGACCACGTCGACGACGCCGGGGATCGAGAAGGTCCGGCGCTTCCCGGAGGTCTCCATGCGCAGCGCGCCGGTCTTGACCCCCTTGTTGTCCGCGATGAGCGAGGGCAACACGGCCCAGAACCCGCCGGCGTTGCCCGACACGATCTCCCCCAGGGCCTGCTGCTGCTCGTCGGTCGCCCGCTCGTCGAGGTAGGCGGTCACGGTCAGGCCTCCCTCCCATGGGGCCCCGGGGGCCATCATCATCAGCGCCAGCCCGATGCCGGACAGGTCCACGTCGCCGTAGATGCCCTCGGCGATCCGGAAGCCGATCACCCCCTGGCAGTACCCCTTCGTGGGACTGGCGCCGAACTTGCACGGACAGCCGGCGTCGCAGCTGCACGCCTCCAGGTAGTCGCCGGACAGGGACCACTGCACGTCGCTCATGGTGTGCCTCCCGTGGTCTTGCGCGCCGACCCCCCGGTCGGTGCCTTGTCAGCGTCCCAGGGTGAGGCGGCGCTCGACAAGGACAGGTTGTGAACCTCACCCCGCCACCTCGGACGCGACACCTCCGAGGTCCCCGACGCCCCGGTCGTAGGCTTGCGGCCAGTGCCGGAGGAACCGGTTCGCAGACAAGGCAGGGGGCGACCATGGCCACAGACCGCAAGGGCACGACCGTCTGGGAGGGTGACCTTGCCTCCGGCGGCGGGACGACGACGCTGGACACCACCGGCCTCGCCGGCGAGTTGCCAGTGTCCTGGCCGTCGCGGGCCGAGGACCCCGGCGGGCGCACCAGCCCCGAGGAGCTCATCGCCGCCGCGCACTCGGCCTGCTACTCGATGGCGCTGTCCAAGGCGCTCGCCGACGGAGGCCACACCCCCGAGCGGCTGGAGACCTCGGCGGTGGCCACCTTCGACACCGCCGGGGGCCCGCACATCAGCGGCGTGGCGCTGACCGTGCGCGGCAGCGTCCCGGGCATCGGCGAGGACGAGTTCCGGGAGGCGGCCGAGGCGGCCAAGGACGGCTGCCCGGTGTCGCAGGCGATCGCCGGCAACGTGCCCGTCACCCTGGACGCCTCCCTGACCTGATCCCCCCCGCGCGAGCAGTGAGGAGACCGTGAGCACCCAGCAGCCCCGGCTGGCCGAGGCCCGCGTGGTCGACGTGGACATCGCCGACCGCATGGAGCGGTCCTTTTTGGACTACTCCATGAGCGTCATCGTGGGCCGCGCCCTTCCCGACGTCAGGGACGGCCTCAAGCCGGTCCAGCGGCGCATCCTGTTTGCGATGTGGGAGGCGGGCCTGCGCCCGGGCCGGCCGTACCGCAAGTGCGCCTCGGCGGTCGGCGACGTCATGAAGAAGTACCACCCGCACGGGGACACCTCGATCTACGAGGCGCTCGTGCGCATGGCGCAGGACTTCGCCAGCCGCGAGCCCCTCGTCGACGGGCACGGCAACTTCGGTTCGGTCGACGGCGACGCCGCCGCGGCCATGCGCTACACCGAGGCGCGGCTCTCGGCGATGGCGATGGAGCTGCTCGACGGCATCGACGAGGACACCGTCGACTTCGTCGCCAACTACGACGGGTACGAGACCGAGCCGGTCGTGCTGCCGGCGCGCTTCCCGAACCTGCTGGTCAACGGCTCCAGCGGCATCGCCGTCGGAACCGCCACCAACATCCCGCCCCACAACCTCGGCGAGGTCGTCGACGCCTGCCTGCGGCTGATCGAGGCGCCCGACACCGACCTCGGCGGGCTCATGCGCCACGTGCGCGCGCCCGATTTCCCGACCGGCGCGCGCATCGTCGACACGCCGGGCCTGCGAGAGGCCTACGCCACCGGCAGGGGCACGGTCACCGTCGAGGCCGTCGCGACCGTCGAGCGACGGTCCGGAGGGCTGCCGCGGATCGTCGTGACCGAGCTCCCCTACCAGGTCAACAAGGCGGCCCTGCTGGCCAGGATCGCCGACTTCGTCAAGCAGCGCCGGCTGGAGGCGGTGCGCGACCTGCGCGACGAGTCGTCCCGGGACGGCATGCGGGTGGTGATCGAGCTCAAGCGGGGGGAGGAGCCCGCCACCGTTCTCGGCCGCCTGTACCAGCTCACCGACCTGCGCACCACCTGGCACGTCAACATGGTGGCCCTCCTCGCCGACGAGGCGACCGGGCGCCTGCAGCCGCGCACGATCGGCCTGCGCGAGGCGCTCGACCAGTACCTCGCCCACCAGCGGCGGGTGCTGACGCGGCGGACGACCTTTCGCCGTGACCGGGCGGCGGCGCGGGCACACGTGCTGGAGGGGCTGCTGGTCGCCCTGGACCACCTCGACGAGGTCATCGCGCTCATCCGGGCCTCGGCCACCGTCGACGACGCGCGGACGGGGCTGGTCGCGCGCTTCGAGCTGTCGGCCACCCAGGCCACGGCCATCCTGGACATGCCGCTGCGCCGGCTCGCGGCCCTTGAGCGCCGCAGGCTCGCCGACGAGCACGCCGAGCTGGTGACGCTCGTCGCCGAGCTCGAGCGTGTCCTGGCCGACCCCGCCCGCCTGGACGCCCTTCTCACCGAGGAGCTGCGCGCCCTGCGCGCCCGCCACGCCACCGCGCGGCGCAGCACGCTGGTCGGCGCGGACGCCGGCACGGCCGGTCCGGGGGCGGGCGCGGCCCCGACCCGCCTCGCCCCCCAGCCGGTCACCGTGTCGATCACCGCCGCCGGCTTCTGCAGGTCGGTGTCGTCACGAGCCGTGTCGCAGCCGCAGGCGCGGGGCCGCGACCCTCTCGTCGCTGTGGTGCGGGCCACGACCGACGACACCCTGCTCCTGGTCGCCGCCGACGGCGGCGGCCACCGCGTGCCGCTGGCGGACCTTCCCGTGACGACCGGCCGCCAGCGCGGGACCGCGCTGGCGCAGCTGTTGGGCGGCACCGGGTCGGCCGCGCCCCTGGTGGGCGCCGTCGCTCTCGGTGACAGCCTCGACCTCATCACGGTCAGCGAGCGCGGCCAGGTCAAGCGGACGCCGGCCGAGGACTACCGGGGGCGCACCCGCGTCATGGTCGCGGCCGGCGTGCGCACCGGCGACGCCCTGGCGGCGGTGACCTCCGCAGGGGCCGGGGACCACCTGCTCGTCGCCCACGACGGGGGACAGGTGATCCGCTTCGGTGTCGACGAGCTGCGGGCCACGGGTCGTGGCGCGGCGGGGGTCGCCGGTCTGCGCGTGCCGGCAGGTCACCGGGTCGTCGCCGTGTCCGTCGCCCCGGCCGGTGTGGACGACGGCGAGGTCGTGACGCTGGCCCCCGACGGCTCCGGGCGGCGCACGTCGCTGGACGAGTTCCCCCCGCAGGGGCGCGGGGGCAAGGGCGTGCGGTCGGGGGCCGAGCGCCTCGCCTGGTGCGGGGTGGCCACCGACCTGCACGTGCCGAGCGCGGACGGGCCGGTCGTGCTGCGGCCCGACGGGCTCGCCCGGGGACGGCGGACCGCCGCGCTGCGCCCGGCCATCGCCGCGGTCACGGGACCCGTCGTGGGGGAGGCCGTCCGTCGCTGACCCACGTGCTTGTCTGGGGGCATGCGTTGGGCCACACTCTGTCAGTCGACGGGCGGGGCCGGGAGCTGGGGAATGGCAGAGGCACAGGGCCAGGCGCAGGAGCGCAGGCTGGACCAGTTCAACCGTGTCGGGTTCATCCTGGCCGCAGTGGGCTCCGCGATCGGGCTGGGCAACATCTGGCGGTTCCCCTACGTCGCCTACTCCAACGGCGGCGGGGCGTTCCTCATCCCGTACGTGTTCGCCCTCATCACCGCCGGCCTGCCGCTGCTCATCATGGAGGTGACCATCGGGCACCGCTTCCGCGGCGCCGCGCCCCTGGCGTTCGCGCGGGCGTCCCGCAAGGTCGAGTGGATCAGCTGGTGGCAGATCGCCATCTCGTTCGTCATCTCCGTGTACTACTGCGTGGTCATCGCCTGGGCCATGGCCTACTCCGTGTTCGCCGTGGGGCTGCAGTGGGGCAGCGACACCGAGGCCTTCCTCCTCGGCGACTTCCTGCGGGCCAACGTCGACCCTGGCACGATCGGCAGCCTGGTGCCCTCGGTGCTGGTTCCCCTGGTCATCGTCTGGGCGCTGACCCTTGGCATCCTGTTCGCCGGCGTCAAGCGGGGGCTGGAGCTGGCCGCCCGCGTGTTCATCCCGACGCTGATGGTGCTCTTCTTCGCCATCGTCATCCGCGGGATCACCCTGCCCGGCGCCACCGAGGGGCTCAACGCGCTGTTCCGGCCCGACTTCTCCGGGCTCGCCGACCCCAACGTGTGGGTGCAGGCCTACGCGCAGATCTTCTTCTCGCTGTCGGTCGGCTTCGGGATCATGTCGACGTTCGGCAGCTATCTGCCGCGGGGCAGCGACCTGAACAACAGCTCGGCCATCGCCGCCTTCTCGAACACCTCGTTCGAGGTGATCGCCGGCATCGGCGTCTTCTCCTGCCTGGGCTTCCTGGCGACCCAGCAGAACATCCCCATCAACCAGGTCGCCGAAGAGGGCACGACGCTGGCGTTCGTCATCTTCCCGCAGATCATCAACACCTTCCCGGGGATGAACTCCCTCCTGGGGCTGCTGTTCTTCGCGTCGCTGGTCGTGGCGGGGCTGTCGTCGCACATCTCGATCGTCGAGACGTACGTGGCGGGCTTGCAGGCCAAGGCCGGCTGGAGCCGGCGCCAGTCGGTCGCCATCTGCGGCGGGTTCGCCGCGGTCGTCTCGCTGGTGTTCACCACCCAGGGCGGCCTGTACTTCCTGGACGTGTCCGACTACTTCATCAACAGCTTCGGGCTGGTCATGGCGGGCCTGGCCGAGGCGGTCGCCTTCGCGTGGTTCCTGCGGCGGCTGGACGACCTGCGCACGTACTCCAACCCGATGTCGGACTTCACCGTGGGGCAGGGCTGGAAGGCGGCGATCACGTTCGTCACGCCCCCGATGCTGGCGGTCATCATCGGCACGACCCTGTGGACCACCCTGCAGCAGGGGTACGGCGGCTACCCGAACCTGCTGCTGGGCATCGGCTGGGGGGTGCTGGGCGCGTCGCTCGTCGCGGGGCTCGCCTTCGGGGCCAAGTCCTGGGCCGAGGGCCGGCTGGACATGCCGGAGGACACCGGGACCGCACGGGAGGCGACGACCTGATGGAAGGCGGCTCGATCATCGCGATGCTGATCGGCCTGGCCATCATCTGGGGTGGCCTGGCCTATACCATCAACCTCGCGATCCGGACAGGGCGCGACCGGAAACGCGACGCCGGGCGGTAGCCGCCGCTCCCGGGCTTCCGCGATGGAGTTCTCCCGGGTCGTGGCCCGGCGCAGGATGGTCCGGCGCTACCGCCCGGACCCGGTCGACCCGGCCGCCGTCGACCGCATCCTGGACGTCGCCCGGGCCGGGCCGAGCGCCGGGTTCAGCCAGGGGCAGTCGTTCGTCGTCGTCACCGACGCCGGCGACCGGGCTGCGATCGCCCGGCTGTGCGGCGAAGCGCAGTGGGTCGCCCGCGGCTTCGAGCCCTGGCTGAGCCGGGCCCCGGTGCACGTCGTGCCCTGCGTCCGCGAGGCGGACTACCACGCCCGCTACGCACGGCCGGACAAGGCGCGCAGCCCCGGGCCGGCCGGCTGGCACGTGCCGTGGTGGTGGATCGACGGGGGAGCGGCCATGATGCTGCTGCTGCTGGCGACCGTCGACGAGGGCCTGGGAGCGGGCCTGCTCGACGTCGGGGACCCCGGGCCGCTGCGGCGGCTGCTGGCCCTCCCCGCCGACGTGGCCCCCCTGGGGCTGGTCACGATCGGCCACCCGGCCGCCGGCGACCCCGGGCCCGCCCGCCGCCGCCCCCGCCGCCCGCGCGGGGAGGTGGTGCACCTGGGGCGGTGGGGGGCCGGGGCCCCGGCCTAGACCGCTCAGCCCACCCGCTCGGCGACCGCGGCGACGGCGGCCTCGAACGCCGCCGTGCGCTCGGTGACATGCTCGGTCAGCAGCTCCGTGGCCAGGCGCGCGACGTCGACCCCCTTCTCGGCGAGGCGCTGCAACTGCCTCTGCGCCTCACCACCGGCCCCGCTGAGCCGGTCCTCCACGGCCGCGTGGTCGCG